>CAZURY010000028.1:0-11531 GCA_964623145.1 uncultured Desulfobulbus sp.
TGTGTCTCCTTGTGTTTTGTTTTTTATGATGATCATCGTTAATCGTTGTTTCTTATATAGCAGGCTGTGTGCCAGTTGTAGTTTCATCTTTTTCTTTTTCGTAAATAATGTAAAATCAATCAGATGAAAAACAAATCATGGGTGAGGTGCAATGTGTCCTTTATTTTGAGGTGACCTGAAAATGGGCAGTATTTTTATCAATCCTTTTTTCTCTCTCTAAATTTTGGACATTCTTGCCCAGCATATATTTTTTGCGGTCTCTTGACAAAAGAATTGAGATCCTTATCATATAAGCAGTTGCTCATATAAATAAATATTGATAAGAAACGATGAAGGAATTAGCGCGATATATTAAAGTGTTGGGAGATGAAAGCAGGCTGGCGATTATTCATGCTATCGGTGGAGGAACTCGTTCAGTTACTGAAATTATTCAGGAAACAGGTCTTTCCCAAACTCTGGTTTCCTTTCATCTCAGGGTTATGCGGGAAAAAGGGATAGTAACAACCAAACGGGATGGTCCTTTTATTTATTATAGTCTTTCCCGTTCGGAGTTGTATGACCTTGTCGGCAATATTTCACGGGTTGCAGGTATGAAGAATGTTTTTACCAGGGCAATGCCATCTCTTAAAAACGTCAACCAGGACAGGAGGTAACCATGTGGAATTATGCTGGATGGGGACCAATGTATGGAATGTGGTTTATGCCGGTTTTCGGTCTGCTCTGTATGCTTGTTTTTGTTTATTTCATTTCCCGGGTTTTCAACGGCAATGGTGGGTGTTGCCGTCCATCAGGGCAGGACACCTCTGCGGAAAACCAGGATCAAAAAGAACTGCTGGAAGAAATCAGGGCTCTACGTCGCGAGGTTGAAGAGCTGCGTGAAAAACAAAACAAGGAGCATTGACATGATGCCCAAATGCATGTGCATGGTGATTGCTCTGCTTGAGCTGGATGCCCGAAAAGATTTTGTTGAAAAAATGTTCAATCAAATGAGGGAAGAGTTGAGGGAGCAGGTGGGAACAATGACAGGAACCATTTGAAATGAAGGATAAAAAAGTAAAAGTTAAATCAGGCTCGAAGAATGTCTCCCGGAAGAGTGATCTTCTGGTCAATCTGCTCAGTTCACTGGTGGCTGATATTGATCCCGATGTTCGCCGGAAACTTCTTCATGAGATTCTTGCGGTGGATGGGGAGCCCAGACCGGTCATTGAAATGGTGGAATACTGAATCAATGAATGCACGGATTCAGGTGTGAATCCCATTGAGATGAGTAAAGAAGTACTGGCCACAATACATCACAGTTATGAGCTGGCTTCATATGCCACTCCGGAACTGCGAGGGCTGTTTAATGACTGGCTTGGTGAAATAGAGGTACGGGTCATGGATTTTGTCAACAGTCGAAAACGAATTGATCCACAGGAACTGGCAGCCCATTTTAAACTGACCACGGAATCCATTATTTTTATGCTTGGTAAGCTGGCACGTGAAGGAAAAATCACCTTGGCGGCAAGAGGGAATAGAACAGGAAAACTGCATCTTTTAAAGAGAAAGGAATCATGAATACAATTATTTTGCCCGGTCAATTGCCCTCGTCTAACTGTTGAGGCTCAGACGAAAAAACCGACGGTCGTCGGCCGGACAAAACAGAAACACATTCTACTCGCGAAAGAAAAAGTGAGCACTGCATGGTCTGCAGTGCGCTTCTCTGGTACCACACCAAAGCAGTGGAGGGAACGTGTCATTACTGCGGCCAAAAAGATCAATGGTATATTTCCTGCCCTGAAGGACATTTTGTCTGCGACACCTGTCATAATAAAGAAACCATGCAGCAGATTGAAGCCATTATCTTGCAAACAACTTCAACAGCTCCCTTTGCCATTGCTGAGCAATGTATGGAACTTGCCATATTGCCCATGCTCGGCTGTCAGCATGCGTTTATTGCCGGTGGGGCATTAATGGCAGCCCTGAAAAATGAAGGTACCTTTAAATTGACCGATAAGGATATTCGGGAGGTCTTTCAACGCACGCAGCAACAGGCCCATGGCGGCTATTGCGGATTGACCGGCACCTGCGGCATAGCCCCGGCACTTGGATCTTGCATTGCCATACTCACAGGTTCAAAATGCGGTACAGACAAAGAACAGCGGCTAACCATGGAACTGGTTTCCAGGGTTGTCAGGGCTATAACGGAACTGACCGGGCCGAGCTGCTGTAAGGCATATGTTCGCACATCGCTTACCGTTGCCGTTGCTTTTCTTTCGGAATATTTTTCCCTTACCTTACCGAGGCAAGAGAAAATTTTCTGTGAGCATACGGAAAAACATCCACATGGATGCAGACGTGAACAATGTCCGTATTATTCAGATCGCAGATGAATGGTTCTGATTGCCATTTATGCTCAACTTAGCATGTAAATTGTGATGGCGTCGACAAAACTTCGATCTACTGCGTCGTGTATGCCGGGGCGATTCACAACATACTGCATGCATAATTGTGACGCGCCCCGCCATACTACTCCTCGGAGTCTACGCTTACCTGTATATCTGTGTTTTTGCTTAGCCCTCTAATTGGTTGGTTTTGACTTTTTAAGAGTTCATCAATTGTAAAAATACTTCCCCTTGCTCCTTTAAATACAAGAATATCAATTCAGGAAGAAGGTTGTTTCGTCATCCGAATTTTGTTGTTGCCGGGGACGGCCATCAAACATGGAGGCTTGACTATTGCTGAGGCGTCGTTCACAGGATGCGCGTATCTCTCGCCCGGCAGATTACCAGAGCTAAAAAGGCTGAGCTTTAGCGGTAATTAAAAAAAATAGAATAAAAAAAGGGAGAAAGGCATGCCATGGTCAGAAAGTCAAATCAGAATCTTTTGTTTTCTTTCCATTATGGCTGTAATCGCAGTCTGGGAGCTCATGGCGCCCCGCCGACAGCTGACAGTTTCTAAACGGGACCGCTGGCTGAATAACCTGGGTATTGTCGTAATAGATTCGTTGTTGGTTAAAATTCTTTTTTCGACAGCCGCTGTGGGGGTTGCGATTGCCGCTCGAAACCATGGCTGGGGTGTGTTTAATGTTTTTCGGCTTCCCGAGTGGTTTTCCATTGTTGTTTCCGTCCTGTTCCTGGATCTGATTATTTACCTGCAGCATGTGATGGTTCATGCCGTCCCTCTGCTATGGCGGGTGCATATGGTCCACCACGCCGATCTGGATTATGACGTGACAACCGGCCTGCGGTTCCATCCCATTGAAATAGTTCTGTCGATGGTTATAAAAATGGTGGTAGTAGCTGGTTTGGGAATGCCGGTACTGTCAGTGCTGATCTTTGAGGTCACGTTGAACGGTACCTCCATGTTTAATCATGGCAATATTTACCTGCCGGAAAAACTGGATCGCTATCTGCGGTTCCTTGTGGTCACGCCTGATATGCACAGAGTGCATCATTCGGTAATCATTCGTGAAACCAACAGCAATTTTGGTTTTAATTTTCCGTGGTGGGATAGGATCTTTGGGACCTATCGGCCCCTGCCGGTTGCTGGACATAAGGGCATGACCATCGGACTTTCTCAATTCAGGCATGCTGAGCAGATAACCCTGATTCGTTTGTTGCTGCTCCCCTTTGTCGGAAATGCTGGGCGATATTCTCTTAAATATGTAGGAAAAGATCCTGAGCATGAAAAGTTACAGTAAGAAACCGAAAGTTGCGACCGATTCGGATACCCCTTCAAAGATACTTGGGCTGTTAATGAGAAAATAGCGTATTATATTCATGTTAGTCGAGGTCGACTCGGGAAAAAGAAAGACATGGAGCAGCTGTCAAAAGGTCGAGCTTGCGAGTGCTGTTGATTGCTCCCTTGCTATAAAAGTAAAGAAAAAGTTTACGATAAGTAAAAAAATGGTGTGTGATGGTTGGCTCGCTGTGGTAGAAATGTAAAATACTAAGGGTTCTGTAAATGAAAGTATTCAGCTCGTTTTTTTTTAAAAATCTGTGAAATACAATGTGACTTTTTTCTATTCAAAAGAGGAGAGAAGATGGCTTTAGCCAGGGAGACGTTTATTCGGGAATTTTTGAAACTTTTTTTTTCTTCTCTCTTTTTATATCCGATTGTCGGATTATGCTCTCCGGTTGTAGAAAGCTCCGTTCATCCTTTAACTCTCCAAACAGCTGTAGCTCTGGCAATGCGAGATAATCCAGGTATTGCTCAGATTCAAGCCCGCTCAGACTCAATAGCGACAATTCCTTCCCAGGTCGGCGCCCTCCCTGATCCAATTTTCAGTTTCAATGCCCTGAATCTACCCACAGATACATTTACCGTTAATCAGGAGCCCATGACCCAGATGCAGTTTGGTGTACAGCAGGCAATACCATTTCCCGGGAAATTAGAACTCAAAGAAGAGGCTAGTACCTTCTCAGCCAAGGCCGCAGAAAAAAATGTTGATGAGGCCCAGTTGATTTTGGTGCAGAATGTGAAGGCATACTGGTGGCAGATCTATTATCTGGATCGAGCCATAGAAATCATTGAACGCAATCAGGAACTGTTCCGTCAGTTTGTGCAAATTGCTGGAACCAAATACGAAATTGGGGAGGGATTACAACAGGATGTGCTGTTGGCTCAGGTTGAACTGTCTAAATTGCTCGATAAACAGATTGAATTAACTGGAATTCGGAAGAAGTTAGGGGCCAGACTGAATAAATTATTAAACAAACAGGCCAACGAGGCCATTACCTTGCCCGCGCAGGTTGATCCAATGTTGCCGGACATTCTCCCCGAGTCGAAACTGTATGAAAAGGCGTTAAACAGTCGTCCTCTTTTGAACCTGCAACAGTTTAAGATTGATTCTGCAAAATCCCGTCTGGAACTGGCCAGGCTCGAATACTTCCCGGATTTTAAAGTCGGTGCTTTTTATGGTTTTCGCAGTGGAGAGAATCCACCATTTGTTGGAGGTGATCGAGCTGATTTTCTCACCTTGAAATTCAGCATGAACCTGCCGGTATTTACGGTAAGAAAGCAGGACAAAGCTGTTGCCCAGCGCAGCGGAGAACTGCAGGCACAACGGTACTCACTGCAAGATACTATCAATGAAGTAAAATCCCAGATCTCCCAAGCTGTTGCCGGCTATCAACAGGCAAAAGAACAATCTGAGCTTTTTAAAGGAGGAATTATCCCCCAGGCACGACAGACAGTGGATTCAATGCTCTCCGGATATCAGGTCAACAAGGTGGATTTTCTCAATCTGGTGCGTAGCCAGATCACCTTGTTAAATTATGAAAGTCAGTACTGGAAATCCCTGGCAACAGCAAACCAGGCATTAGCCCGGCTTGTTGCAGCTGTTGGAGAGGAGGATGTTCATGAATAAGACACTGCTACTTGCTGTTATTCTTTTGGTGGCCGGTTTGGGCGCGGGGTATTGGCTTGGACAACGGCAGCAGGAGACGATTGTAGAGAAGACGAAAAATGCCGGATCGTCTCTTTCAAAGGAAAAGCCATTATATTATCGAAGCCCAATGGATCCCTCGGTAACCTCACCGATACCAGCAAAGGATTCCATGGGAATGGATTTTGAGCCGGTATATGCTGAAAACAAAAAAGAGGCAAAACAACCGGAGATCCTGTTTTACCGAAGCACGATGGATCCTTCGGTAACCTCACCAGTACCAGCAAAAGATTCTATGGGGATGGACTTTGAACCGGTATATGCCGAGGAGGGCACGGGTGACGAAGCAGCCGGAACCGTCAAAATCGATTCGGTCATGGCCCAGAATATAGGAGTACGAACGACAAAAGCGAAACGAAAATCATTAAGTCGTATCATTAAGACGGTAGGCAGGGTTGATTACAATGAAACCTACATGGCACGGCTCCATCCAAAGACCGATGGCTGGATAGAGAAGATGTTCATTGATAAAACCGGAGAAAAAGTCGATAAGGATACAACTTTACTTAGTATTTACTCGCCTAAACTTGTTTCCACCCAGCAGGAGTATCTTCTGGCCCTGAATAATCTGAAGGCCCTGCAGGGCAGCAAGGTCCCCGAGATCAGGGAGGGTGCTCGAAATTTGGTCAAGAGCTCCCTGGTACGGTTACAACTGATGGATGTTCCGGCCCACCAGATTCGTGAACTGGAACAGACCGGCAAAATAAAAAAAGCGCTTCATATCCATTCACCCGTAGCTGGAATTGTCGTTAAAATCGGTGCCAGGCAGGGACAGTATGTTACTCCGAAAACAGAATTATACAGGATTGCCGATCTGTCGAATATATGGGTCTATGTGGACATCTATGAATATGAGTTGCCATGGGTTAAGATTGGGGACGAAGTCGAGATGACCCTGGCAGGAATACCGGGTAAGACGTTTAAAGGACGCCTTTCCTATATCTATCCGTATGCTGAATCCCGAACCAGAACAATTAAGGTTCGCTTGGTCTTTAACAATAAAGAATTGCTCCTCAAACCGGAGATGTTCGCCGACGTAAAAATATATGCCGGAAAACAGTCTGATGTTGTTGTCATCCCCCTTGAAGCCGTTGTTCGATCCGGAAAGTTTAACCAGGTATTTGTAGTATCAAGTCCCGGGAAATTTGAACCGCGGCGAGTAAATCTGGGATTGGAATCAGACGGGCAGGTCGTCGTACTTTCAGGAGTTGCCGCAGGTGAAGAGGTCGTGACTTCTGCTCAATTCCTTATTGATTCCGAGTCTAAATTGCGGGAAGCAACCGCCAAGATGGTGGAAGATTTAAAACAGAAGGCTGAAAAGAATGGTTCTGCGGATTCAGCTGCGGGTAAAGAGAACGGAGACGCCAGTAAATGATTAACAAGATAATCAGTCTTGGTTTGCGTGATCGTTTCATGGTTCTCATTGCCACGGCTATAGTTTTCGGCACAGGTCTTTGGGCCTATACAACAGCACCTCTGGATGCGATTCCGGACCTGTCCGATGTGCAGGTGATTATTTTCACCCCCTTTGCCGGTCAGGCACCGCAGGTTGTGGAAGATCAGGTCACCTATCCTTTGACAACCGCTATGCTTGCCGTTCCCAAAACCAAGGTCGTGCGTGGTTATTCATTTTTCGGGCTTTCTTTTATCTATATTATTTTTGAGGATGGTACGGATATGTACTGGGCCCGTTCACGAGTCCTGGAATCGCTTAACTATGTCAGTGGTCGGCTACCCAAAGAGGTGAATCCAACCCTCGGGCCTGATGCCACCGGCGTGGGATGGATTTATGAATATGCCCTCGTTGATAAAACCGGTAAGCATGATCTGGCCCAGCTTCGCTCTATTCAGGACTGGTATATGCGCTATCCTCTACAAACAGTTTCCGGGGTGGCGGAAGTTGCTTCTGTGGGCGGTTATGTGAAACAGTATCAGGTTGAAGTCGACCCTAATGCTCTGGTTAGATATAAGATTTCACTGGATAAAATAAAACGGGCTATCAAGCGTTCAAACAGGGATGTTGGCGGCCGCTTGATTGAAATGTCTGAAACCGAGTACATGGTGCGTGGTTTAGGATATATTCGTTCCATTGCAGATCTTAAAAAGATAACTGTTGGAGTAGACGACCATGGAGTCCCCATACGTTTGCAGGATATTGCCAATGTGCAGATTGGTCCCGAGTTGCGACGCGGTCTTGTGGATCTTAACGGCGAGGGAGAAGTGGCTGCTGGTGTTGTTATTATGCGCTTTGGTGAAAATGCCCTGGCGACCATACAGGGAGTCCGAAAAAAACTTGATGAGCTGAAAGCAGGATTGCCCGAAGGGGTCGAAATCGTGACGGTCTATGATCGGGGTGATCTGATAGAACGGGCTGTTGACAGCCTGAACTTATCTCTTATGCAGGAGCTGGCCATTGTCAGTCTTGTGGTTGTTCTCTTTCTGCTCCATGCCCGGTCCGCCTTTGTGGCAATCATCACCCTTCCAATGGGTATTTTAATGGCCTTCATCGTTATGAAGTGGCAAGGGCTTAATGCTAATATCATGTCCCTGGGTGGGATTGCCATCACAATAGGCACCATGGTGGATGGCGCCATCGTCATGGTGGAGAATGGTCATAAGCATCTGGCCAGGGCAGTTAAAAAGAAAGGGAGGGCTTTAAATGATGAGGAACGCTGGCGGGTCATAGGCGAATCCTCGCGAGAAGTCGGGCCGGCGCTTTTCTTTTCGCTGCTGGTGATCGTGATTTCGTTTTTGCCGATCTTTACCATGCAGGCTCAAGAGGGTCGTCTGTTCAGCCCGCTTGCCTTTACCGCAACATATTCCATGGCAGCGGCCGCTATTCTTGCCATTACCCTGGTGCCGGTGCTTATGGGGTATTTTGTCCGTGGAAGGATTATTGAAGAACAGAAGAATCCGGTGAACAGGCTGATGCACATGATCCATACTCCTTTGCTCAGACTGGCCATGCGCTGGAGGGGGCTGACTGTTGCTCTGGCTTTGATCCTGCTTGCCGTTACCTACAATCCCCTGTCGAAATTGGGCAGCGAGTTTATGCCGCCGCTGGATGAGGGGGATATTCTCTATATGCCGACAACCTTTCCCGGTATCTCAATTACCAAAGCAAAAGAGCTTTTGAAGCAGACCGATAAAATACTGGCGACTTTTCCAGAGGTTCATCATGTGTTCGGCAAAATCGGCAGGGCAGAGACGGCAACAGATGCGGCTCCTCTTTCAATGATAGAGACCACCATCAGGCTGAAACGTAAAGACAAATGGCCTGACCCGAAAAAAACCACTAAAGAGTTGATGGACGAGATGGATAAGGCCATCAGGTTCCCGGGGGTGGCTAATGCCTGGACCATGCCGATTAAAACAAGGATCGATATGTTGTCCACCGGTATCAAGACTCCTATCGGTATCAAGATTTCCGGGCCGGACCTCAATGTACTGCAAAAGGTTTCCCTGGAGATAGAACGGGCCATGAAGACTCTGCCGGAAACAACTTCTGCCTTTGGTGACCGGGCCGTGGGCGGTTATTATTTTGACTTTGATATTGACCGTGATGCGGTCGCCCGTTATGGCTTAAATGTAGGTGATATTCAGGATGTTATCCAGACTGCCATTGGTGGAATGAATATCACGGAAACCGTTGAAGGGCTGGAGCGTTATCCTGTCAATCTTCGCTATCCTCGGGAATTGCGGGATAACATGGAGGCCTTGAAGAGAGTCCTGGTGGCAACTCCAACCGGAACCCAGATACCCCTGGCACTTGTTACAGACCTGAAGATAACCCGGGGGCCTCCTGTAATAAAGAGTGAGGATGCCCGGCCCAACGCCTGGATTTATGTTGATATCAGCACATCAGATATTGGCGGTTTTGTGACAAAGGCCAAGAAGGTCATGGCCGATCAGGTCTCAATACCTTCGGGATATACCTTGACCTGGTCGGGGCAGTTTGAATATATGGAACGGGCTGCCAAACGTCTACGGATTGTGGTTCCGGCCACCTTGCTGATTATTTTTCTGCTGCTCTATTTAAATTTTCGCAATATCACTGAGCCGGTAGTCGTCATGATGTCCATCCCTTTCGGATTGATTGGGGGGATATGGTTAGTATACAGCTCTGGATATAATATCTCCGTGGCAGTGGCGGTAGGTTTTATTGCCTTGGCGGGAATGGCAGCAGAGATTGGTGTACTGGTACTCAGCTTCATTGATGTGGAGATCGATAAACGGAGAACCTCGGCAAAGAGAACCTTATCAGCAGACGAGATTAGAGAAGCAGCCCAGTCCGCTACCTCAATGCGGGTCCGACCGGTGGCTATGACTGCAATCTCCACCATGGCCGGACTGGTACCAATCATGCTCAGCAGCGGCACTGGTTCCGATGTAACTCACCGTATTGCAGCCCCTATGCTGGGAGGGATGTTAACCGTTATGATCCTTAACCTCCTTGTTTTACCGGTAATTTATAGCTTGGTGCTGCAGTTTCAGGAAAGTCGACAGACAAGGCGTGGCAATAATGACGCCTGAAATCATATTTTTAATTACCAGTATCGGTTGACTGTACTTGATAGGCACCCAATACACATTCGGGCAAGCCAATTGCCTGTTCTTTATCAAGGTGAAAATTACGGTAAAACAATATGCATAAAATGCTACTAGATATCCGGTGGAAGGCCTCTCTTTGATAGATATATTATGGCCCCGAAGGTCGGGGCCTTCTTCAAATCGGTAAAGCGTTGGTGGGTCCTGAACGCGGCTGTTAAGGAGTGGATGCCGATATCTGACTGGATTTGAAGGATTGGGGTGCGCCTCAATCCAGCGCCTCTCTCATGGGCGATCCTGTGGCCAATATTTTTTTTTATAAATGAATTCGATTCATTCTCCAGAGGAACTTTTTTTGTAATTATGCATGGTCTGGCAACTTGATTGGAGTATTGGATACGTAAAGGTAACAGACCAGCCAATCAGAAAAAGTCCATTGATGGCCTCAATTGTGGTGACACAACGTATCGGGCCGTGCGGCCAGATATCACCCAGGCCTAGTGTCGTGTAGTTTACAGCAGAGTAATAAATGAATTCGATAAATCGGTTATTGAATTCACCCGCCAAGTGACCGAGTCCGGCCACGGATGTCATTAATTTGTATATAACGGCATAAACGACGATTTCGATGAGGTGCGCGATGAAGGCGAACACCACTATTATGATGAGCCGAACGGCTGATGTTCGCCCGGTTATAAAGTTCCCGGCAGTCAATCGTAATGCCTGGTAATGGGTTGTCGTGGTGATAATGATTGCAGCGAAGGATAATATTAATGCAATAACCATGAGTTAGGTTTGCAGTAGTCGGGCCGTTGTTGGAGGTGTCGGCGCGTGGTTCATGGAAATCATATTAATACAAAATGATGTGCTATATATTTTTGTGTGGGTACTTGGCTTATATTTTGAGCAGTCCTTATGGGGAAATGGTACGCATTCCATAACTTCTGATAAACACTACAAATCAGCCTCAAAAAAGTCAACAATGTTTCTTGAGGTGATCATAGTATGCAGCATTGTAATGATCTGTAGACCTCTCTGGTTGCGCTTGTCTGGTTTTGAACGACCATTCTAATTTTTACGGTTTTTCAAGTATGTTCCGATTTGTCACGGGGTTATCAATTATGACAAAATATTTTTCTTTCTGCTGTCTTAAAATTAGGCGGTATTCTTGGCGGGTTGTAAAGATATCAGTCACAGATATTCATCTGATTTGTTCGGTTTTATAAAGTCTGTTTTCTTAATACGTTGGAATATCGTTACTATTTTGATTGCATATGGTCTGCTTTTATTCTGGTATGCTTTGTGAATGGTTAATGGCAAGAGTGATTTTTATAATCTTGAAGATAAAAATAGAGCAATAACGTAGATTAAGGAAAAGACTGGAGAATAACGATGAATGTAAATACGGAACGATATGAAAATATTCAGAAATTACTTGTCATCGCCGTGATGGTCGTGGGAATCAGTGGTATGCATATACTGTTACCCCATGATTTTCCTAAAACCCATGTCGTTGCCAGGGAGCTCTATTTTCTGCCGGTTATTCTCAGTGCCT
>CAZURY010000029.1:0-3336 GCA_964623145.1 uncultured Desulfobulbus sp.
AGCTGCAGGTTTTGTGCTGTTTCATTGTAGTTATGCCTACATGGGACAGCATAAGGCCTGCAGATTGGGGATGAAATGGAAATCCCGAAGGGTTTCACCCCACCTGCAACATTTTTAAAAGAAACCACTTATAATTATTTATCTTTTTTAATTTGCAGGTAAGCGAGCCTGCGAGACTCCGGATGGGGTGAAACGCTCAATTTAGGTATTATTATGCCAAACTACTCAATTTCAATTTTGTCAACCAGGACATTTGCCTGCCTGGTAAAGCGCACATTAAAACTGACTTCATTGTCTCGTTTCATCAGGATATTAACAGATACAGGCCGATAATCCTTTCCGGATATCTCTTCAAAAACAACCTTTTTTGCAGCAAGAACAGTTGCATTCTCATCAGTGGTAACACGCAGTTCAGCCACGGTTGGTTTCTTCGGATCAAGGAGTTGCTTTGAATCCGATCTCAGGAAAAAGGTAACCCGATATCTGCCGGCCGGCAGTTTCCGAAAAGGACCATAAACCATTCGTCCCGGAGGATCATCTAAAATATTGGCCTTTACTGCCTTGCCGTCGGAGGCTTTTTTGTCGCGTACCATAAACCCTGTATCACCGAGCAGGCTTTCCGCTTCATAGAGGGAATCAAATCCCTGTTGGCCGCCGCAGGTCAAAACAATCTTTTCCAGAAAGAGATCCGCATTACCGGAAAACCAGGTTCGAAACTCCACCCGTCGAAACTCGGGCAGGGTAAAATTCAGGGTAAAATCCTGATAGCCGGTCCGCTTAAAGTCTTTGCCCCTGATTTCCTTTTGCGACAGGATGACCTGCTGCTCGTGATTGACAAAGGTTGACACATCCAACCGGGCAATCTGCCTGGAAATGCCGGGTTTATTGGTACGCAGGCGAAAATAGACCTGGTAGCGACCTGCGGGTAATTCTTCATAGGGCCCGTAATTCAGAAAATGGGCCTTATCCTGCCCCACAGCTGCCTTAAGTACCCTTCGGCCTATGGTTGTATCCAATACCGGTTTGCCGGTAATATGCGGTAGACCGGTGGCATGATAGACATTGGGGATAAAAAACCTGCAGGTAGCCTGCTCGGCCGTTTTACTCAGGGGTGGGGCATGATCAACCAGTTGAAAGAGGTACAATTTCCTGTTCTCGCGTACCAGGCCCGGCAAGTCCATCATATTCTTTACAGGCACAAACCTGAGATACGGAGAATTCATTAAACGGCGCACCGTGCTGTGGGGAGGGAACGGGCTGACCTTACGTGGAAAAACATCCGGATTATCATGCACCGTGATGAAACGAACCCCCATTTTTTTCAGCTGAGCATACTGCTGCTCATCGAAAAGGCCCATGTTCAGCGTGGCCAGCGGCTTGTAGATTGTATCTATATATTTTTGTTTGACAATAGGGGTATAGCCGTTGACCCGTCGCACCCTGTCCAGAGTGATATAATATTCATAGAGCGATGATTGATGGGAATCCCCAGGCCAGAGGGGTATTTCCAGCAGCAGACCGCCATCAATGTGCTTTTGCACATAGCTGTAGATGGTCTGTCCCCGGTCAAGATTGGTCAGGGCCACCGGCTTACCGGCACCGAAATCATGCCAGAGAAGACCGATCAACAGACAATAAAACACGAAACCGATTATCTTCTGCTGTCTGTCTACCAGTCTCCGCTGCAGGTCGCCAATGGCAAAACCGGATAGAACAGCCCCGGCGAGAAAGGCTATGGTCATAATCCTGTCGGGCACTCTTGGATAGTTAAAGAATGGAAAATAATCAAAAAAGAACATGTAGAGCGAGGAAGAGCCAAAGGACAGACCGGCGCCGAGAATATAGGTCAGGAAAAAGACACAGAGGAAAAATCCCGGCAGCAGCAACTCCCTTGTCGACCTGTTCCTGTTACAAAAAATTGTCCGCCGGATGAGCATGAACAGGCAGTACAAAATAAGCAGCAGGGGAACCAGACCGAGATAGACATCCGAACCCTGGGCATACAATTCATACAGCCTGGGACTGAACAGTTTAACATCCTGAATTGTTCTCCCGCCATGGGCAACCGAACCGGCAAAAAAAACTTTTTTCGCAGCCAGCACCCAGATAACGGAAAAAAGAAGCCCGGCCCCTATTGGTAGAATTCTTAACAACGTTCGCCCGACAAGCCATTGTTTGAAAAAATGCTGCTGCAGGCTTGCTGATCCTCCATATTTTCTCCAGGCAAACCGACTCATCCAGAGCATCAGCAACAGTACGCAGATGAGGATTATCCAGCTCAGTACCGGAATCTTCCAGGAAAGATTCAGCACACAGATCGGCAGGAGATTCAGCGGTAAAAAACCAAGAGCGACAATACGAACACTGTTATGTAAAGACAGGCGAAAAGTTACAGCCAGGAGCAGGGAAAAAAACAGACCAACGGAAAGGAAGAGAAGCGGGTACAGACAGAGAATACTCCAGAAATCCTTTGTCAGCAGGGGGTGATGGTATTTCAGGGCGGAAATTCCCTGATAAACTATTGTCAGGCTCAAGGCCGAAAGGACAAGAACCGCCGGCGGCCACCAGCTCCATTTTTCTTCCTTTCCGGAAACCACTGTTTCCCGGGTTACAACCTCCTGCCGATCCGGTTCAGCACAAAAAATCAGGCGCAATGGAATATACACAGCAAGGAAAAGGCAAAAATAGTAAATAAGATGCACTTCAAGCAGGCTGAGCCAGAAAATAAGAAGACCGCTTATCCCGGCTGACAACACGCTTTTTTTCAGTACGGCCCGGTCAAGAAAATACAATGACGCCGGCAGCAGGTAATAGATAAAACCATTGAGATGCCCACCCATCATGTTGATGATCCGAATGGGTACCAGGGTATAAATCAGAGCGCCAAGCAGAGCGCCGGCCCGACTGCCGGTATACTGTTTCACCAGCAGATAAGTAAACAGACCCGTCAGTACGTACGAAAGCAGAATCAGTGCATTATAGGCGCCAATATCGCCAAGGGGGGAAAAAAACGTGTGCAGGAAATAGAGCGGGTACATGTAGAGTCCATCCGGCGGATGAACAGCCGTCATATTGAACTCGTAGGGATTATGCATAAAGCCAAATCCACCACCGCCGAAAAGATTGTCCCGCAGCAGCCAGAACCAGTACAGCAACTGCAGCTGGTCACCTGGTTTATTGAGAAACAAGCGGCCGGCTGTCGTCCTGCAGGGAATGGCTGAAAAAAAATGATCGGCCAGCGGCCAGGAAGCAGCCACTCCCACTGCCAGCATGAGCAGAGCTACAGTGATTATTTCAGTATATGCTTTCTTCATGCAGGGATAAATCAGTATGGCT
>CAZURY010000029.1:3436-11518 GCA_964623145.1 uncultured Desulfobulbus sp.
AAAGAATAAAAATAGCCCGATCCGACTTCAATTTGTGGGCAATCTTCGAATACAAAAAATTCAGACCGCAACGTTCATTTTCACCAGAAGACGGTCCAGTACCGGGAAGACCTGATCGGACAGAAAATCGCTGCGTCTCTCTTCCTGGGCAGCAAGCACTTTCTCCCGCAGGCTATGATTATGCACAAGGAGATGGGCCAGGGCTGCGGTTTCCTGCAGTTGCTCTTTGCTGTCAAAGAGAATCCCCCCGGGACCAAGTGTTTCAGGAATGGCGGAACTTTTAAAGGCCAACACCGGAATATCAAACCACATGGCCTCAATGAAGGGAACGCCGAAACCCTCATGTTCGCTCATCGACCAGTACAGATGGGCCGTACGAAAATAGGCGTGCAGATGGGCATCATCCACCTTGCCGGCAAAAAAGACATCGCCATTCAGACCATGCCTGCCGATTAACCGGACAAGCTTTTGATAATAGGGATCCTTGTCGTCATAGCCGCCGACAAGAAACAGACGCGCATCAGGCTCAAAACGACGATACAATGAAAAGGCCTCAATCAAATCATGCTGGCACTTATTGGAGACAATACGACCGACAAAAAGAATATTGGTCCGGCCGTCCTGAAGTTCAAACATGCGATTAACCGGAGTCGGAATGTTCCATTTTGCCGGATCAACACAGATGGGCAGTATCTCGGGATCATTGAATCCATGGCTTTGTAATTCCTCGGCATTAAATCCTGAAACTCCGGCGCTCACCGAAAAAATTTCCGCCAGCCGGGGCAGCATGTCAAGGCCCTGTTGAAGCTGTCCGGCAAGAGAGGGGTCATGATCGGCAACAAAGGACGGCGGAGTGATATTATGATAAATCAGACAACGCGGTCCCTGCAGGGAGGAGAGAAATGTTTCCAGTCCCGAACCTATGGAATGGTGATAAATAACAGCCGAATCAGCCGACAGCTTACCTTCTGCAAACAACTCCGCCTCATGGGTCATGGAGGGGTCAATTGCTTCGGTGTAGATAACCGACTCGTATCCCCGGCTTCGCAGATAATCCCTGATCAGCATGGCCTGATTGGAGATGGCATCACCAAAGGCAAAGCCGGGCAGCAACTGGTGCACTGCCCTGCCCGTTCCTTTTTGGACAACCCTCGGCCCGTCGGCCTGCTTTTTTAGACCAAGAACCTGTTCATAACGCTCAATTACCCGGTCCCAGACTGCGTACTGTCGGGCATATTCCTTTCCCATCATTCCGAGGGCATGCATATTCTTCCCGGTAAGGGTATCAACCTTCGCAAACAGATCAATCCACTCGCTCTGCTCTCCGGCCAGCCAGCCGCCGTCGGCCGTCTGCACGGCCATAGCCGTTGCCAGGCAATTACGATGGGCGGCAACCGGTCGTTCATGGAACCAGGCTTCCATAATCACACGGGAATAGCTTTCATTTTCGCTGGGATGAAAGAGAGCCAGGCAATTTGCCAGCAGGGATTCTTTTTCCTCTTCCGTAACCAGATCAAGGTCAATAACATCAGGATGAATGCCGGCAAATGAAGTATCGCCTGGACCTGCCAGGGCAAGCTTCAACGATGATTCGGGATGATCTTTTTTAAAACGTACAAAGGCTTCTGCCAGAAACAGGGTGTTTTTATGGACATCCCGACGGCCAAGACAGAGAACAAAACGATCTTCACCGATTTTCAACGGCCCGACCTGCCGAATATCGACCTGCAAGGTGCCGGCCGTTTCAACACCGACCCCGACAACGACTTCTTTATCCTGAATCCCCGGCCCATAGAGCGAGCGGGCCAGCCGGGCCTCACCTGCGGAATTATACAAAATCCCCCTGGCCATGCGAAACAGTTCTTCCACCCGTGGCAGGTAGGCATAGGCCTCATTGTGCAGGCAGGGTTGCAGGAAGGCTTTATCGGCAACCAATGGCAGACCGTTTAAAACAGGTCCATACAGATAGGGCAGGAAGATAAAGGCATGATAGTCTTCCCTGTGCTTTTTGATATAGCGTAACAGTTTGCCCGATTTAATATTCTCGTAAATAAAGGTATCGGCTGTGCCGCAGGTAAAAGGACTGACACCTGGTAACAGGTCCGTCACAGGAATAGACAGAACAAAATTGTTTGCCGCCGCAAAAGCATCGCTGTCTCTCCGGTCAACAGGAAAACGACGGATCAGCACGCCCTCATCCACCTCTTCTCCCGGTGACAGGTGATTTTGGCTCCAATCCTCAAGAAAAGAACGACAGCAGGTGGTCAGCACCTCAACCCGATGCCCCCGTGCGGCCAGACGGGTTGCCACCTGCCAGGCAAGCTGTTCAGCGCCCCCTTTAAGCTCCCGGCCAAACCAGGATATGACAATGGCAATGGGTTTATTCACGGTTGAGGAACTCGTAAAAAGTAAAAATCATGTTATGAGATGGCTCAGTAAAAACACAGATATACAGGTAAGCGCAGACTCCGAGGAGTAGTGTTCTGTGGCGGGTCTTAACTATACATGCAGTATGTTGAGAATCGCCACGGAACGCACTTTGCTGTCGATCGAAGTTTTTACGACGCCATCACGGTTTATAGCCGATAACGGCATAATCACGGGCGCAGGAAAGCAAATCATTTAACCGGGCGGCCAGTTCCGGCGCCTCGACCTCAGGTAACCTGGCTCCGGAATCATGGGGATGAAGATATTTTAACTCAACGTTGGTAAAACCTCGATACTCCAGAAAAAACTGCTGTGTTTCCGGGTAAAGCGGCCGTTTATGGGTTGGGTCTGCATAAAAATTACAGGCGCCCACCAGCAGATTCTGCGGATTGGGCGTTTCAAATATCGCCACTCCACCGGATGCCAGTACCCGACAGGCCTCGGCATAGAGTTCAAGCAGGGTTTCCATGGGCAGATGTTCAATAATGTGAAACCCGGTCACTGCCCCCAGCGAGCTGTCAGGCAGGGATTGCAGATAGGTAAAGGCGTCCTTGATTTCAACTGTAAGGCCACGCTCCCGGCATTGGCCGGCCAGGGTTTCATTAATATCCACGCCACTTGCGTGAAGATTATTCTCTTTCAGCAGCTCCAGCCACTCGCCCCGTCCGGAGCCGATATCCAGAACAGGACGTTGCTCTGTTCCGGAACCGGCCGTTTCAAGCAATGGCAGATAAACAGCAAGGCGCTCCTTTATCTCTTCCCGGGTGCCGCGAAACTTGTCTTCAAAGGTGACGTACAGAGAGTCCAGCAGATGACCTTTTTCGGCAACAAAACTGTGCAACTGCTCTTGAGTAAAGGTCTCGGGCAGACAACGACGGGCCTCATTCAGAAACAGGGCCACCCGCCGTTCCTGCATCATGAGCGTTGACTTGAGATATCCGATCAAATCGTCTTTTTCCTTGTCACGCTGTTGTAAAGCATTAATGTGCCGGGTCAGCTTTTCCCTTTCCGCGGCAGCATGTTCAAAACGCTTATCAATCTTCCGGTCGAGCTCATCGCTACGCCGGTTCATGTCCCGAATACCGTTTATGGTGATGCGCAGGGCATGGAGGATGGCATTGTTAAAATCCCGCTGCGGCACAGTAATAACCCGGCCGAAATAGAGAACCAGTTTACCCACACCGCGCACAAACCAGCGAATGGATTTGCGGTAATTCAGATAGGTGGAGACCCGGGAACCGGCGTCGGCATTCTGTTGGGCGATATCAAGGGATGCCGACAACTGGGACCAGGCGTAAGGGTTGTTTGTTTCACCTGCGGGTTCTTTCCCGCCTCCAGGCGAAACATCCGCACTCTGAGCTGACTGCAGATGATCAATTTCGGACTGTACCAGGGCAAGAAGCTGCTTGACATCAATACGCGGATTCTTTGTTTCAATCATGATGTTTCTATTTTTTGAAGTTGAACCGCAACCGGCAGGGAAGCCACCCCGACAAAAGAAGCCCCGCTGCCGGGAATAATCTGAAAGACAAGACACCGGTCCCACCAGTCACAATTTTCGATCAAATGGGAATCTCCAGGGTGAACAGCTACACTGAGCGAATAATTCCCCTGCCCAAGATTCAAGGAAAGGGAAAAAGACGCCTCAATGCAATCCCCCTGTTCTCCGGATATTCCACCAGCCCCAAGATGGTAGGAGTTGATACCGAAAACATCATTACCCATGCGGTCACGAATAAGAATGCCGATGGTGGGATCCTCCATGGGATGGTTCAGTGTTATCCGGCAATGGATAACGGCCTCGTCCCCGACACTGAACGCCCTGGCAGTCCGGCCGGAATCATCAACCATTTCCACGCTGTCTATATGCACCTGCCCGGTGCCCGAACGAGTGGAGATGCCGGCTTCGCCCTCAACCTGGCGGATTTCCTCATCAGATGACCTCTGGGCGATGCGGGCGTTATAATAATCAAGCACCGATTCGGCAGAACCGTCTTTTCGTATCTCGCCCTCATCAATTAAGATAGCCCGTTCACAGAGGGACTTCACCGCTCCGGGATCATGGGAGACAAAGAGCAGGGTTGTTCCCTGCTTGCGAAACGACCTGATCCGTTCAATGCATTTGTGTTGAAAATAGGCATCCCCCACGGAAAGGGCTTCGTCAACTATCAAAATCTCCGGACGGATGGCCGTGGCAGCGGAAAAGGCAAGACGAACCTGCATTCCCGTGGAATAGACCCGCATGGGCTGGTCAAAATAATCGCCTAATTCGGAAAATTCGGCTATTTGCGGCAACAGCTCATGGGTCTCTTCGGTCGACAGCCCCATCATTTGACAGGTCATCTTGGCATTGACCCGCCCGGAAAAATCCATGTGCGACCCCATACCAAGTTCCAACAGGGCCGACAGGCTGCCCCTGGTCTCAACACTCCCGGTACTGGGAAGAGTTGTCCGGGTCAACAGTTTGAGCAGGGTCGACTTGCCGGCACCGTTCCGTCCAATAATACCCACCGCCTCACCAGTTTGCACCTGAAAAGTAATATTGCGCAACACCCAGTGTTCCTGATGCCTGATCTTGCGCCCGCCACTGAGCCATTCCACCAGCCTCGCCCAGCGGCCGGGATAGCGTTTATATTTCTTACCCACGCCCTTGGCGGCAACTTCACCACTCATAACTCATCCACCATTTCCCCGGACAGGCGGGAAAAAACCATAAAACCGCCAATCAGCGCCAGTATCACCCCGACTACGTGGGGAATAAAATGGTACCAAACCGGCCACTGATGATAGATAATTATATTCTGATACGCCTGAACAAGAGGAACCAGCGGATTAAGATCAAGGATAATTTTTGCCTTGGGAGGCAAAATCGTCATCGGGTAGACAATGGGCGTAAACCAGAACCAGAATTGCAGAATCACGTTTAGGAACTGGCCGACATCACGAAAAAAAACATTCACTGAACCCAGGAGTATTCCCAGACCGATGACAAAGAGCTGCTGAAGAATAAGCAGAGGAATAAAGGCCAGCACGACCCAGCCGGGAAACCGGCCGGTCAGGGCAAGAAACCCGAGAAAAACGGAAAAAATAATAACAAAATTAATTGTACTGGAAAGCAGGGCTATAACCGGCAGGGTGATCCTTGGGAAATTAACTTTTTTGATCAGGGAGGCCTGGTCAAGAAATATGTTGGGGAAGCGTCCAAGAAGCTCAATATAATAGGTCCAGGGCAAAAGACCGGCACAGATATACATGCCGTACGCCATGGAGTCGTCGATTCCCGGGAGCTTGGCCCGCATTATCCTGGAGAAAATGACGGTGTAAATAAAAATCATGGCCAGTGGATTAAGAACGGCCCACAGACTCCCCAGCAGGGAACCGAGATAACGGCTGTTAAATTCACGGGCGACCATGGAGAGAACAAAACCACGATACTGCCAGAGTGCGCGTAATCTATCCACGATACAAATTCTGCCTGCCTACATTGCGCTGAGTTGCCGTCTCTTTGCAGCGACCATCATACCAGCCACATCCGGCATGACAAAACGTGCCTTCCAGCCCAGCTTTTGTTCCGCCTTGGCCGGATTGGCAAGCGAAACCATAATATCTGTGGGCCGCAACAGATCGGGATTAAGCTCCACATGATCCTGCCAGTCCAGATCAAGACAGGCAAACACCTCCTGGACAAGATCCTGCAAGGCAAAGGTGGCCCCGGTGGCGACAATGAAATCCTCGGGTTTATCCTGCTGCAGCATCAGCCACATGGCCTCGACATATTCAGGCGCCCAGCCCCAGTCGCGCTGCACCGAGGTATTACCCAGCCGTAATTTTTCACCGCTGCCTTCAGCGATCCTGCAGGCGGCAGCGACTATTTTCTGGGTGACAAAGCGTTCCGGCCGCAGGGGGGATTCATGGTTAAACAGAATGCCGGAACAGGCAAAGAGTCCATAGGCCTCACGATAGTTTGCCACCTCCCAGAATGCCGCCGCCTTGGCCACGGCATATGGACTGCGTGGTCGAAATGGAGTCTCTTCAGTTGCCGGAATGCCTTCGGTATTACCAAAACATTCACTGGATGAGGCATTATACAACCGGGCGCCGTTATCCATAAAACGGATCGACTCAAGAAGATTAAGCGTACCTATGCCGATGGATTCAAAGGTCTCAACCGGCTGATCAAAGGAAAGACCAACCGAACTCTGACCGGCCAGATTATAAATCTCGTCGGGTCCGGCATATTTCAATGCCTGTAGAACACTGCGAAAATCACCAAGGGAGGCAGAGAGCACCTCTACCTGGTCGTAAATGCCAAGTTTCCGGAGATTAACAAAGGATGACATTTGGGCGTCACGGGAGGTCCCCACCACCGTGTATCCTTTTTTCAGGAGCAATTGGGCAAGGTAGGAACCGTCCTGACCGGAAATACCAAATATCAGCGCTGTCTTATTCTTCAAAAAACTCTCCGAAAAATACAGAAAATTAGCTATTATTCGAAATGATCCTGGATTAAAAATCCTTCCCGGCGGCAAAGCTGTTCTCTTTTAGCCTCTTCCATGTCATAGCGAACCATTTCCGCAACCAGCTCTTTGAAACTTGTCCTCGGAACCCACCCCAGTTTTTCTTTGGCCCGGGAGGGATCGCCCAGCAAAGATTCTACTTCAGTTGGTCTGAAATACCTGGGATCCACCCGGACAATGGTCTTGCCGACCAACTCCGATTGTTCCGCAGCAGCTATGGTTCCCGTTTCTTCAAGCCCGTCCCCCTGCCAGTCTATTTCAATTTTCAGCTCCTCAGCTGCGGCATTCACAAAATCCCGAACCGAATGCTGTTCACCGGAGGCGATGACAAAATCTTCGGGTTTGTCCTGCTGCAGCATCAGCCACTGCATTTCTACATAATCCCTGGCATGGCCCCAGTCACGCTTGGCATTGAGATTGCCGAGATAGGTGCACTCCTTGTCCCCAAGAACGATCCTGGCCAGGGCACGGGTAATCTTCCGGGTGACAAAGGTCTCACCCCGTACCGGAGATTCGTGATTAAAAAGAATGCCGTTGCAGGCATACATGTCATAGGCTTCACGATAATTCACCGTAATCCAGTAGGCATACAGTTTTGCCACCGCATAGGGAGAACGGGGATAAAACGGCGTGCTCTCCCGTTGGGGAACTTCCTGCACCTTGCCGAAAAGCTCGGAAGTGGATGCCTGATAAAACCTGGTTTTTCCGGTCAGGCCCATGGTCCTGATAGCCTCTAAAATGCGCAGGGTGCCCAGGGCATCAGAATTGGCAGTGTATTCAGGCTCTTCAAAAGAGACCTGCACATGGGACTGGGCTGCCAGATTATAGATCTCATCCGGCTGCACCTTTTCAATAATATGGATAAGACTTGAGGAATCAGTCAGATCCCCATGATGCAGGATAAAACGCAGCTGCTTTTCATGGGGATCCTGATACAGGTGGTCAATGCGATCGGTGTTAAAAAGAGAGGTTCTCCTCTTGATGCCGTGAACCTCATACCCTTTACCCAGTAAAAATTCCGAAAGATAGGCTCCATCCTGACCGGTTACTCCGGTTATTAGGGCTTTTTTTGTCATAAAGTTATCCTTGTTTCAGAAAATTCCTCTCTTCTGATTTATCAAAAAACAGTGCAGAAGTA
>CAZURY010000030.1:0-11291 GCA_964623145.1 uncultured Desulfobulbus sp.
GGTTTGTGCGGGAAGCGACTATTCTGCCGACAAACGCCGGTCCTGGTCATTATACGGATGAAAATAATACAGAAAAACAGCAAATGAAACTGCAGCAACTACGGGAAAGTATCCAGCGAGCCATCGCCTGGCTGCTTGCCGATCAGGATAAACGGGGATTCTGGGTCGGCAGACTCGAGTCCAATTCCTGCATGGAAGCCGAATGGATCATGGCCATGCATATCCTCGGGGTTGATAATGATCCCAAATATAAAGGCGTGGTGCAGGCGATCCTCAATGATCAGCGCGATGACGGCTCCTGGGAAGTTTACTACAATGCGCCGACCGGCGATATAAACACTACTGTGGAATCCTATACGGCCCTGCGCATTGCCGGTCTGGATCCAGACAGCCATCCCCTCAGATCGGCCAGAAAATGGATCCTCAATAACGGCGGTCTTGCGGAAACCAGAGTCTTCACCCGTTACTGGCTGGCGCTTCTGGGCGAATGGCCCTGGAAATATACCCCTGCCCTGCCACCGGAAATCATTTTTATTCCCACATGGGCGCCTTTTAATCTCTATAAATTCGCCTCCTGGGCACGCGCCACCATGCTGCCGCTGACCATCCTTTCCGCACGCAGGCCCACCCATCCACTTGATGCCGGCCGCAGACTTGATGAACTTTTTCCCAACGGCCGTAATAATTTCGATTTTCGGCTACCGCGAAAAAAAGGGTTCCTGTCCTGGGAATGCTTTTTCATGACAACCGATTACCTGCTCAACCGGTACGTGGATTTCCCCTTACATCCCTTTCGGGAAGCGGCAATACGGGCATGCCGGGAATGGATCGTCAAACACCAGGATGCCGACGGCGCCTGGGGCGGTATTCAGCCTCCCTGGATTTATTCATTGATGGCGCTTAACTCTGAAGGATACGCACTCGATCACCCGGTCATGGCAGCAGGTCTGGAAGGCTTTAATCTGCACTGGTCTTATGAACGGGAAGGCGGCACATACCTGCAGCCCAGTGAATCCCCGATATGGGATACCGTCCTCAGCCTGCTGGCCTTTCTTGACTGCGGCATGCCGGCCGGCACCCTGGCAGCTGCTGAAAAGGCCATCACCTACCTGCTCCGGGAACAGGTGCTTGTCGGCGGTGACTGGCAGGTCTTTGTCAAGGATGTTGAGCCCGGCGGCTGGGCCTTTGAATTTGAAAATGATACATATCCGGACGTGGATGATACCGCAGTCGCTGTTATCGTTCTGCTTCGCCTGCTGCCGCTGATGAATGATACTGCCCTTCAGCAGCAAATGCAGGCCGCCGTTGACAGGGCCATTCAATGGATACTCGGGATGCAGAATAAAAACGGTGGCTGGGCAGCCTTTGACCGTGACAATACCAGCAAAATCCTCACTCTTATCCCTTTTGCCGATTTTGGTGAGCTGCTGGATCCGCCCAGCGTCGATGTTACCGCCCATGTGGTTGAGGCTCTGGGTCTGTATGGTCACACCCTTGACTCTCCTGCCGTGGCCCGTGCTTACCGATACATACGACAGGAACAGGAAACCGACGGATCCTGGTTTGGCCGTTGGGGGGTCAATTATATTTACGGGACAGCTGCCGTCCTCCCGGCCCTGGAAGCAGTCGGCGAAAACATGCAGTCGGATTATATCAAAAGAGCCGCCCGATGGATAGTCGATCACCAGAATGACGACGGCGGCTGGGGCGAAAGCTGCGGATCCTACATGGATGACCGGTTGCGCGGCCGGGGGCCATCGACTGCTTCCCAGACCGGCTGGGCGCTGATGGCGCTGATGGCCGTTTCCACCCGTGACTTTGATCAATCAATCAGCAGAGGGCTGGCATTTCTCTGCGACAGTCAACGGGCAGACGGTACCTGGGACGAGCCCTGGTATACGGGCACCGGTTTTCCGGGATATGGTGTCGGCGAGCGTATCAACCTGCAAAAGAATGGAGGCCAATACAGCCAGGGCGCCGAACTTGCCCGGGGGTTTATGCTCAACTACAACATGTATCGACACTATTTTCCGCTCATAGCCATGGGCCGGGCCGCTCAACTCCTGGAACATGGTACGACAGCCGTATCCTCTGAACATGATTGACCTGTTAAAGAAAAAGCTTAAACCCATTACCTCCCTGCAAGAAGTACGCGGGGTACAGTTACCGGCAGGTCTCACCTTTGTTCAGCTGGTGGTCACAGGGCCACCCGGCGCCGGCAAGACCTATTATATCAACAAAATTCATGGTTGGCCCAACGAAGGATACCTTGACCTTACCCGCAGCGGCTGGTGGAAGGACCGCGCCCTGACGTACCGACCCAGAGAGGTTCATCTTGGTCTCCCCTTTGCCGGTTTTAGCGAAGCCCTTACCGTATTCGACAAGGAATGGCTGGAGGCTCCTGACCCACCGCAACTCGAACTGGAGAGGATACAGATCCCACCAGTGAGAAGTCATATCTTTCAGACCGACTGGCGACACCGCTACGTCTTTGAATTTCTGCTTCCCTCGGCAAAAACCATCTTCAAAAGAAGACAGGCACGCGGCAATGAAGGTTACTTTCCCGTTGATGAAAACCTGACCATGGAGATGGTTGAGGAGCAACTGGCTGTTTACCAGCAGGTGGTCCTCTATTTACATCGGCAGAAAATGCAGATTTATATCCGAAAAAGCCTGGACAAACCACCGTTGTATATTGCTGAAAAAGAAGACATCAGCAAACCGGGCTGGCTCAGCGGTGAACCCGTTCCCCGTCCAAGCCTGACCACCATTGACGGCTGGAAATGGCTGCTGCTGCGCAAGCTGCCGATCAACTGGTTTACAGTCACCGAGGAGTGGCAGACGATCTCCAAGGAAAGCAGGATTGCCTATGACGGCAAACCACTGGAGTTGCGGCTTGGTAAACAGATTCTTCGTTTTTATCCGGAAATCCCTCTTGGCAGCCGAAAAAAAAATCTGCAAAAAAACTGGCTTATCACCGACCCCTCGACCTTTGGTTCACATCTCTGCGCCTTTGCCCGCCTCCGGGTAGGTGAAACCGTGATGATAGGTCGGGCCAACAGGAAATACAAAACTATTTTTAATTTTGACAAAAGTGTCGGTAAACGACATGCAAGTATTACCAATGAACGAGGTGACCTGATCATAACGCCCCTGGATGACCAACGCCGCATTGAGGTAATCCGTTTTGAAGATTCCGATAGAAAAACCCGCATTGAAGCCCGGCGTTACGCTGCCCTGGTTGAGCTGAAAAAACTCTATGGCGGCCCCATGGAACTTCTCCCCCCTGAAAAGGCTCTGGCAACGCTGAAAGCAGTCAATAAAATTCTAAAAACCGAAGCCTATCGCCCTGCCGACAAGTCGGGCCTGCCCGGAGGCCTGGTTGAACTGCCCCGGGAAAAGATTCCGATTTTTGTCGGCGACCTCCATGCCCAGGTCAATAACCTCTTAAAAATACTAAGTGAAAACAAATTCCTTGAAGGCATTGAAAGTGAATCGGCCTGCCTGATAATTCTGGGAGATGCCATTCACTCTGAACTCCCTGGTCAAATGGAGGAAATGGATAGTTCAGCTCTGATGATGGATCTCATCCTGCGGTTAAAGCAGCTCTTTCCAGCCAATGTTTTTTATCTGCGCGGCAACCACGACACCTTTCATGCCGATATCTGTAAAAACGGTATCTGTCAATCAACCCTGTTGAAGAAGCGGCTTTTAGAATTGCGGGGAGAAGAATATGTCCGGCAAATGGAAACCTTTTACGATCTGCTTCCCTTTGTGATTAAATCCGATCATTTTCTGGCCTGCCATGCCGGTCCGCCATCAAGGAAAACAAGCCGCAAAGAGATTATCAACCTGCGCGCTCATCCGGATATCGCCCAGGAGATAATCAGCAGCCGGTTGAAGCGTTCCAACTATTTTGCAGGCTACGGCAAAGCGGATGTCAAGCGATTCAGGAAAAACCTCAAACTGCCCAAGGCCACTCCTTTTATAGTCGGTCATACTCCGCTTGATCGGACGGGTTCCATCTGGATCGATGCCGGGGAAATAAAAAATCATTTTATTCTTTACAGTGGCCGTCCTGAAGGCCCGGCATTACTGGTTGAAATCAATAACCGTATCATGCCGCTCTCCTATCCGGCAGAACCGCTCATAAATATTCTTGGTAAAATGCGACAAGTTGAGTAGGTAGGGGGTAATCAAAAAATGAGAAAACAGCAGTAGCAGGGTACTACACAAAAGGAGGATACATTACCATGACCATGAAGTCGACCAGCCCGTTGGCCGGGCTTTTGCGAAAATCCCCATTTAAACCGATCCAGGAACATCTGCGCAAGGTGTTTGCCTGTATCTGCATGCTCCCTCCCATGTTTGACGCCCTGTACCAGGGCGATCAAAAAAAGGTCGAGGAGATTGCCGCACAAATTGACGGCATAGAAACCGAGGCGGACAAGATGAAAAGCGAATTTCGTCTGCACATGCCCAAAACTCTCTTTCTCCCTGTTGACCGCCGTGACCTGCTGATGCTTCTTCGCGATCAGGATTCCATGGCCGATACCACGGAAAAAATCAGCCAGATTTTAAGCAGCAGGGTCATGGAGGTACCGGAACCGATCAAGGATATTCTTGACGAGTTGCTCAATGCCACAATGGAAATAAGCTCCGAGGCAAAATTGATCGTCGAAGAACTTGACGAGCTGGTGCAGGTAGGTTTTGGCGGTCGTGAACATGACAAGGTAATAGCAATGATTTCCGGTGTCCGCAGGAGTGAACACAATATCGACCAGATTCTCCATAATCTCAGACGCAAACTCTTTTCCATAGAAGACAGTATAAACCCGGTGTCGGCTGTCTTCTGGTACCAGTTAATCGAGTTAATCGGCGATATTTCTAATCAGGCCGAAAATATTTCAGATCGCCTGCTCCTCTTCCTCTCAAAATAGAATCTGCAAATAGAATCTGCAAATAGAAAATAAGGAAAAAATTCATGGAAATCATAGCAGCATATGGAACAATCATGGTCGTACTGGCTGTGATCTTTGGTTTGTACATGACCTGGGGTGTGGGTGCCAATGACCTGGCAAATGCCATGGGCACTTCGGTGGGAGCCGGCGCCGTGACCATCAAACAGGCAGTCGGCATCGCCATTGTTTTTGAGTTCTCCGGAGCGGTTTTAGCCGGCGGCAATGTGACCAAAACGATACGTAAAGGCATTATTGATCCGACAAATATTGTCCACTCGCCGGAAATTCTGGTTTACGGGATGCTGGCCGCCCTGCTTGCCGCCGCTGTCTGGCTGATGATTGCCTCTGCCAAAGGGTGGCCTGTCTCCACAACCCATTCCATTGTCGGCGCTCTCGTCGGTTTTGCCCTGGTCGGAATCGGACCCGATGCAATTAACTGGCCGAAAATCGGAAAAATAGTTGCCAGCTGGGTTATATCACCGGCAATTGGTGGCACCATCTCTTTTCTTCTGGTTATGAGTACCAGAAAGCTGATCTTTGACACTGAAAACCCTTTGAAAAATGCCAAGCGATATGCACCTATATATATCTTCCTTGTCGGCTTTGTCATCTCCCTGGTCACGCTCTTCAAAGGACTCAAGCACCTGAATATCCACCTTTCCGCAGGCCAGAGCTTTGCAGTGGCAACCGGTATCGGGCTTGCCACCGGTTTTGTCGGCTGGCTTCTGGTCAAGAAAGTCGAGGAAGATGTGGAGGCTGACAGGGACTTTCACTTTGCCAGCGTTGAAAAGGTGTTCACTCCCATGATGCTCTTCACCGCCTGTTCCATGGCCTTTGCCCATGGTTCAAATGATGTGGCCAACGGTATCGGTCCGCTGGCAGCGGTAATCTCTATTGTCAAATCCGGTGGAGAGGTAATGCAGACATCTGCAATGCCCTCCTGGATCCTGATGGTCGGCGGACTCGGCATTGTCACCGGCCTGGTTACTCTTGGCTACCGGGTGATGCTGACCGTGGGTACTAAAATCACCGAACTGACCCCTTCCCGTGGTTTCTGCGCTGAACTGGCGGCGGCAAGCACGGTGGTCCTGGCCTCCCGCACCGGTTTACCCGTTTCGACCACCCATATCCTGGTCGGCTCAGTGCTCGGTGTCGGTATGGCAAGGGGTATAGGTGCTCTTGACCTGCGAGTGGTGATGAACATCATCATCTCCTGGCTGGTTACTCTCCCTGCCGGCGCTGTACTATCCATCACTTTTTTCTTTTTTCTCAAAGGAGTGTTTGGTTAACCAGCATATTTATTACTGACACAACACAATATGACCTAAATCCTGTAATTGTCCGGCATTCAAACGTCGATACATGCACATCTGCAGGATTTATGGTATAAAAAAAGCCCCCGCACATTGTACGGGGGCTTTTTTGTTGCCCGGTGTCCGATGCGCCGACCGCATCAAACCAAAGGAGGATAGCAGGAGGATACTATAAAACCCGGGACTTATCTCGTTGTCTGGAACTGACCTATCAGTTCCTGCAAAAGAGAAACCTGTCCTGCCAGTTTCTGCGCTGTTACATTGATCTTATCACCGCTGCCGGAGAGTTGGGAGACGACCTGGCTGGTTTCAGCTATATTCTGGGCTATTTCCGAGGCAACAACGGAACTCTGCGATACATTTTCATTTACCTCGGCAATACCATCAGCCGCCTGGGTGACATTCTGGGAAATTTCTCCGGAGGTCGCGCTTTGTTCCTGCACAGACATGGTGATTTCTGTCACAATGGCATCGACCTCACTGATAACATTACTGATTTGACGAATTTCCTCCACTGTTTCATTGGTTGAACCTTGAATCGAGGTAATTTTGCTCTTGATCTCTCCGGTTGCCTCTGCAGTCTGCTTTGCCAGCTCCTTGATCTCATTGGCAACAACGGCAAAACCTTTTCCGGCTTCGCCCGCTCTGGCCGCTTCAATGGTGGCGTTCAAGGCAAGCAGATTCGTCTGTTCGGAAATCTCCGTGATAACTTCGGTTACCTTGGTGATTTCTGCGGCAGCAGAGCCAAGGGCATCGACTTTTGCCGATGAACTGGTCGCCAGGTTGACGGCATGGCTGGTAATATCCTGGGCCTTGGTTGTCTGTTTTGCCTCCTCGTCCACGGAAGCAAGAATCTCATCAATAGCCTCGGAAACAAGACCGACATTGGCTGAGGCCTGCTCACTGGCTGCAGCCACGGAATTCATGTTACTGCTCATTTCCTCGGTTGCTGCTGCTACACTATCGGTCTGTTCTGCTGCAATCCTCGTTCCTTCGGAGAGATCCGATGATATATCCGACAGTGCTTTTGACGAATCCCCCAGTACCTCTGTCTGCTGATGGATCTGCTCAATTACCCGTTGCAGCTTACCCGACATGTCGGCAAGAGCCTTTCCTATGGAGGCAATTTCATCATGACCTTTCACGTTGACCGGAGTTGTAAAATTTCCTTTGCCTATCTCAACAGTTGCCTGCTGCAGGCGACTGAGCCTTTTACTGACGCCGGCAAGTACTGAAAAGAACAAAATGAAAAAAATCAGCATTGCAGCTCCGGCAACCATTATGAGGATAAAGATTGAATGGATGGTTTTATTTAAAGCAGCGCTTGTTGACTGCTCTATTTTTTTCACATGGCTTTCAAGCACTTTAAATGCTGCAAATGCCGGAGAATCATCAATCTTGACGGCCTTATCAATGGTCACCGGATCATCACCGTTCCCATGCATGGCCACGGAGGTATTAATGGCCCGTGCATACTGGGCGGCAACATTTTTAATGGTTGACAATGCCGAGCGCTCATCACCGGAGAGATCAAGCTTTTCATAGGCGGCAAAGGCCTGGTTCATCTGCTCCTCATTACCCCTGAACCGATCAGCGTATTTCCTGGTCCCTCGCAAGACATGATTTTTAAAATTATGAATAAACCCGCCATAACCAAATTGGGTTTTTATAGCGGTAAGCTGCTCCTGGCGCTGGATGGCTGCCTGCTGATACTGCTCCCATTCATGGGCTATGGATTGTACCGCACGAAACTGCATCAATCCTGTTATACCCAACAGAATGAGTAATGCCAGTGAGAGCAGGGTAACTTTTTTCTTGACTGTCATAATGATTCCTCTTTGCGGGTAATACCGCATAGTTGATAAACTACCTCTTCCTCTAATTCACTTTTAGTGAAAATCTCCTACCTGGAGTATGCATCAGGAAAAAACACAAATCAAAAAAAAAATACGCGAACCTCTTTTTTTGACCATTCTCTCAGAACGGTTCTATTCAAATTTCCCATCTTCGGTCTTCACCTTTTTCCCATAGCGGCCAAGTCCACCGGACCGTACGGGATTCCATGGATATTGATTGGCCGCAAGGCAACTCTATGGTATATTGACGTTATTTTCTAAGATTTGCCTGAAACAGGGAGAGGTCGACAGCACAGCAAAAAAGCGAGGGACAAGGAGAAAAAATATGCAGGGGTTGGAGTTTATGATCAAGCGGGCCGAATACCGCAAGCTCAAAGAAGCCGATCTTTTTCATCGGGTTATCGAGTGGGCAAGAGAAGATGGAGACGAGATCATCGTCGAAATTGTGGAGCGGGCTTTTGCCGATGATGATGCCGAACACTGGCTGACCATACATCCGGCCAGTTCCTATTCCGGCCTGACAGGATATTACATGGATATTGTGGCCAGGGAACGCGAACTCAATGGCAATGAACGACGATTACTGGCCAAACGCCTTGCCGAATATGGTAAACGTCTGCTCGGGTAAATCATGAAACAGGTGATTGCCTGAGTCCTGTATCACCTTACTTTTTTTTCCTCCCGCTCCGTTCCTTAAAAAGCAATCGAACCGGTACCTGCAGAAGTCCCAATCCCTCCCTGAAACGATTTGTCAAATACCGCTGATAGGAAAAATGAATCCCTTTGGGCGCATTGGCAATAACGGCAAAGGTCGGCGGCGCAGTTCCAATTTGAGCCGTATAGTATAATTTTAACCGTCTGCCCTTGTGCATTGGCGGTTCATGCCGGGTAACCGCATCGGCAAGCAGCCGGTTCAGTGCGCTGGTCGGGAAACGGGCATGAAACTGACGATAGACCTTGCCGATTTCCGGAAATATTCTCTTTATCCCGTACCCGGTCCTGGCAGAAACCCTGAGTACAGGCGCAAAGGGAATAAAATTTGTTGCCAGCCTGACCTCTTCCAGCAACCAGTCCTGCCGCTTTTTATCTGCTGCAATCAGATCCCATTTGTTGAGCAGAATTATCAGCGCTCTCCCCTGGTCCTGGGTATAGCCGATAATTTTTGTGTCCTGCTCGGTGATCCCCTCCTCGGCATCAATGAGTACCAGGGCTATATCACTCCGCCCAAGGGCCTTGAGCGCTTTGAGAATGGAAAATTTCTCCAATTTATCCCTGGTCTTCCCCTTACGCCGGATGCCGGCAGTGTCAATAAGCAGGTAATTGTACTTGTCCCGGGTAAGCAGGGTATCCACTGAATCCCTGGTGGTGCCGGCGATATCGGAAACCACCATTCGCGGCTGACCGATAATGGCATTGATCATGGAAGACTTGCCCACATTTGGCCGTCCCAGGAAGGCCAGTTTCATGGTGCCGTCCGGCAGCTCTTCCCGGACATCCTGCTGCCGAAGATCGGCGGTCAGCGCCTCCATGAGGGTCACAAATCCGTACCCGTGGTCTGCTGAGAGAGCCCATAATTCTGCAACACCAAGCTCGTAAAAAGGGGAAATCAACTCGATTTCAAGTTCCGGGCTGTCAATCTTGTTGACCAGAAAAAAAACCTTTTTTTCGGTGCGGCGAAGAAGATCTGCTATTTCCTGATCAATGGGGGTCAATCCCTGACGACCATCCATGAGAAACAGTATAATATCAGCCTCATCAACAGCACGCATGGCCTGGTTCCGGATATGACCGCTCATGGTGTCCTCTTCATCATCAATGCCGCCGGTATCAACCAGGGTGAATGGATGGCCCTCATATTGAACCCGTGCGTAATGACGATCCCGAGTCACGCCCGGTGTAGGGTCAACAATGGCATCCCGCCGCCGGGTCATGCGGTTGAACAGGGTCGATTTACCCACATTGGGTCGACCGATCAGGGCCACCAGGGTGGAAGATTCAGCAGTTTTCATTCGACATGGAGAGTAAAAGACATTGACGGGCCAGCTTGCGCAACCCACCATAATCGGCGGCTTCGGGTTTGGCAAGCAGGGTATTGAGCGTCTGCAGGGCCGGTTTGATAAAACGGGCAAAAAAAACCTTGTTCCGTTGCCTGCTTAAAAAGGCAAAAGCGCCAAGAATTTGCAGATTGCGCTGCAGGCAGAGCAAGAAATATTCCCGCTCGAATTGGGCGGGATCATAAGAAACAATTTCACACAGCCGGGAAACATAATACTCTTTTATTGTCTTTTTCACCCGAGAAGACAAGGCCATATAGGGATCTATGAGCAAGGAGGCAAGATCGTAGGCAAGGGGGCCAAGGCGACCGCCCTGAAAATCAATTATTCGTATCCGATTATCCTTGATCATAATATTGCGGCTCTGAAAGTCGCGGTGCAGAAAAAAATCCGCCGGCGCCCGGCCGGCCCGGCCGGCAAGCAGACGACATTCTTCTTCAACCCGTTGCCACTCAAACGATAGAGAAAAAAAATCCCGGCACAGGGCATGCAGAAAATAGCCGGATTCACGTTCCTGCATGAGGTAGCGGTCATACCGTGGCGTATCCCAGCACCAGGTCGTTGAAAATTTCTCCACCCCTTGAGTCTGCATCCGACAAAGCACATCAACCACTTGTTTATACCAATACAACTGCGTGTCTTCTGTGGCCGGCGCAAGCATATCATATAGCCGCGTGTCACCTAAATCTTCAACAAATAACCGGCCGTTTTCCGGGTCAAAACCATATATTTCCGCCACCGGTATACCCAGGCGATACAGATGTTTTCCTATGGAGCAGGCGGACGCAGCTTCCTGCATGCCGATATCGTCCCCTTCAGGCGGCTCTATTATGAGGATGCTCCTTTTTTCCGGCCCGACAAGACGGATAAACTGCCGCTGAGATCCGTCGGGGGAGATGGCCTGCACCCGAACAGAATCGGGTTGCCATTGTTCTTTCGGCAATCCGAGAAATTCAGCGGCGGCATTAATATATCTTTCCATAGCGGTTCAAGTTTTATTGGCGCTCATCGGACTCTTTTGCTATTCTACAATACATGTATAATCATCAAGGATTGCTAAAGAGGAATGTCATGCCGAAAAAGAGTATAACCGTATTGATCTGCAGT
>CAZURY010000031.1:0-11279 GCA_964623145.1 uncultured Desulfobulbus sp.
TTGAATGCCCTCTATTTTCAGTATAGGCGCAGGTTCTTTACCTGTCAACAGTATCATAACTCCTCACAGAGTTGTGCTTGTTACACCGCTCCGCGCCATTTTCAGATAAATTGTTGTCAGGATTTTGGCGGTGACAGTCGTTTGTTCTTTTCTTTTTTTCGGACCAGGCGTATTTGCCTGCCTCGCGTCAAGTAGCCTGCCAGTCCGCCGCCGGCTGTGGTCAGGATAAGCAGGCCAAAGGTGACAAATTGTGAATAGAGCATGATGCCGCCAAAGAGAAGGGCGCCTGTAAAGGCTGCTCCGATTTTGAAGTTGGCCGCAGCCTGGGTCCGACGGCTTTCCTTCAGGATTTCTTTCTGGCTTTTACTTAAAATTCTTGATTTTTGTCGTTCGGCATGGACCTTAATTTTTTCCCGTTCCCGGGCATGTTCCTCCTTAAGCGTTTCCAGTTCATTCTGATGACGTTGCCTGGCCATGGCAGAGAACCAGAAAGCCGCCAGCACACAAAACAATACCTCTAACAGACCAATGGTCAGCACCAGCTGTGTATTGTCAAGCCCTGCCTGCATGGCCGCAAAAAACAGGGCGATGGTTACGGCTTGGACCAGGAGAACGCCAAAGAGAAATTTTGCCATGACAGGTCCTTAACCCAAAAGGTTATATCCTGAGCACCTTTTTACGATAAAACAAGAGTTCTTCAATGGACTCCTTGATGTCATCAAGGGCCAGATGTTTGTTCTTTTTAGAAAAATCCCGGATCTGTTCAGGCGCCCAACGTAAGGCAAGTTCTTTTATGGTGGAAACATCCAGATTACGGTAATGAAAAAATCGTTCAAGTTCGGGCATCAGGCGGGCCAGGAACCTGCGATCCTGACAGATGGAATTGCCGCAGATCGGCGAAGCCTGCGGCGCCACCCATTCTCCAAGAAAATCCAGGGTCAATTCTTCCGCCTGCTGCAGAGTAATATCGGAGGCCCGAACACGTTGTAACAGACCCGAACTGGTATGATGGCTGGTGTTCCACTCATCCATACGACGTAGAATTTCTTCCGGCTGATGAATTGCCAGTACCGGACCCTGGGCAAGAATATTGAGCTGTGGGCCGGTGACAATTGTGGCTATTTCAAGGATCTGATCAGTCATCGGCTCAAGGCCGGTCATCTCCAGGTCTATCCAGATCAGATTTTCCTTGCTGGCAACCATTTGTTCCTCCTTCGTTTATTTTTTGGACGCCGCTTTCTCCACTTCATGCCAGAGAAGGCGATAGCTGCGGGAGGCTGGTGAATTTGGCGCTATTTCCAGGACCGGTTTTCTGAAGAGTCCCATTTTTTCCACATCCGCCAGAAAGGGAATAGATTGTTTGAGCACCCGTTTTCTACCCTGAAATCGAGTCATCATATCTAAATGCATTCTTTTTCTCTTTTCAACCATGGAAAAAAATACATAAAGTTTTTTTCTATCTATACCTGTTTTTTTAAAAAAATTAAGAAGCTGTTGAAAGGAGAGCAGAGAAAGGGTGGTCGGGATAAAGGGAATGAGCAGGATGTCGGCGGCATTGAAAATGTTTTCCGAAAGCAGGGTGATATTGGGCGGACAGTCGAGAAATATTGTGTCATACTCCTTGAGCAGGGGGGTGAGGATTTTATTGATACGCTGGGTTGATTTTTTAAAATCGTCCAGCGCCAGGTCAAGATTGCGGTAGGTGAAGTCGGCCGGCAGCAGGTCAAGACCTGAATAATCCGTACCCCGAATATTTTTTGCGATCCCCTTGCCTCCCTTGAGTAATTTATCGGCATTGAATTTTTTTGGCGCTTTGATGCGAAAATAATAGCTGGCCGACCCCTGAGGGTCCATGTCGCAGAGCAGGGTTTTTTTTCCCGAATCGGCGGATAGATAAGCCAGGTTGACGCTGGTTGCGGTTTTTCCTACTCCGCCTTTGATATTATAGACGGCAATAACAGCCATACCACCTCCCGATGATTGACGATTGATAAGGAACGAGAAAAAAAGAATTATCGGTCAAAGAGCGCATGATACAGTTCAAGATTTTTTTTCCGGGAAAAATGAGCAAAGGTCTGCTCAAAACGAGCGCGCACTTTCCGGTGGCGTAGAAAAAGACTTGTCATCAAGCCACCGATGGAAGCCGACAGCTCCCTGGACTTAACGGTTCCCGGCTTGATTCGGGAAAGTAAATCCGCAAGCATGCTCTGCTGAACGGAAAGGTCGTTAAAGTCACCTAGATTGTCCTGCAGCATTTTCAGCTGTTTGATAAACTGTTTCATATGTTCCTGGTCATAAAGTGATGAAAAAAATTCCAGGCTGTAGCGAAGTTTTTTGCATTCAATGCGCAGACGGTGCAATTCTTCATCAGGACTATGCCCATGTATTTTTTTGCCGTCATGCAGCACTTTGCGGAAACGTTTATGAATGCTTTTCCCGGCAAGATCGATAATCGGGACATTGCTGTACTTTCCAGAGGCAAGTTCACTGTCGGAAGAAAGAATCTTGTCCCAGTCGGCAAGAATTTTCCGGTAACGGGCGCTCCGCATGGCCCTGACCATCTTCCGCTGTTCCTGTCGGCGGCGATTGGCTAGATCGTCAAAAAAATATTCCAGCCCATTGCGCAGTCGCTCCGGCAATTGTGCGCTATAGGTATTCCTACTGAGCAGATAGACGTCAAGATCACGGACCGAACCGGTTATCCCGCCAATGTATTTAAACTCTTTTTTAAAGTGTTTTTCTATATCCGGGTCCAGTACGTCTTTGATCAGGGTCAACGCGGACCGTGTCCGCCGGACCGCCACCCGTAGATCGTGGAGAAATTCCGAATCAATATCGTTAATAACCCCTTGCTCGTTTTTTTGTATTCCTGCCAACAGAAAACGATAGATTCGGATAACCGCATCTCTGCTTTTCATTTCCGGCTCAAGGGTAACGTTGTAACCGGAGGTGTAATCAAGGAGTTTCCGGTCACTTCCTTCAAGAATAAACTCGAGGGTATCCACAGGCTGTATCTTTTTATGGATGCCTAGCCCCTTCAGGTGTTTTGTTATTCTTTTCAGCCATTTGTCATATCCCCTGATTTCCTGCAGGCGGACAGTGACCAGTTGCCGTTCGTGTTGTCGGTCCACGATTTCCTGTAGTTCCAGCAGGGCAACAGTTTTTTTGTCCTGATTCAGAATGTGCAGCCTGGTGGTGTGTATTTCAGCTACGCCAAGTTCAATCAGGGCACGAACCGATAGAATCTGTTGAAGTTTTTCACGCAGAGGGGAGTCCGGGAAGTCACCGGCAAAGCGAAATAGTTTCCGACCGCCTCTCAGCCGGTGACGTTCATTACCGTGCAGATCCTTGAGTACCCAGTCGCTTCCCTCCCTGGTTAGAATATGGTTTGACCGGAAAATGCGCCAGTCAAAGGTGTCAAACCAGCGGCAGATGCTTTTTTTAACCGTATCACTTTTGAAGTTAAAGCTGTCTGCCAGGGCATGTTGCAAACCCTGAGGATCAAGGTCTTCCGGGAGATGCCAGGCGAGTAGTTGCAGGGGCTGCATGCAAATTCCTTTATCTGGAAATCAGAAGCCGGAAACCAGAGGACAGAAGACAGTATAGATTACTGCCTGTGGCAGTGCCCTTGAGTTATGTTCCTGATTTTTTTTGTTGCGCCCCGTGGGGCCATTCATGGGATGTTTACCTTGCCATCCTTATGCAGGATGGTAATAATATTTTTACCGTAAATGGTATATTGCAAAACACGGGCGAGAATGTAAACAGAATTTTGGAATTATTTTATGCCCACCGAGCCGCACTGTTATTTGTTTTGCAGAATAACAGTTAGATATAAGACAAGAGCAATATATCCTTTTTCAGGATATTTTTTCTTCACCAATATGGCACCTTGTGGCATTGTTATTGACGGCAGGCATGGTCGGCACACGGGATGTATTCATGATCAATAATTATAGTTTTGGAAAAATCTGTATTCACGGAATATGGTATAGCAGTGATCTGAAAATAATCGATGGCGCGGTTCTTCCGGACTGGTGGCGCAAGACAGGCCATGTCTGCAGTCGGGAGGATATTGAAGATATTCTAAGGAATGAGCCCGAAGTTATCATTTTAGGTAAAGGAAAACCCGGAATGATGAAGGTTGACTCAAAATTGCGCCGGCTCTGTGAGGACAGGGGAATTACTCTTATTGTCCAGCCCACCGTCCAGGCTGTTGCAACCTTTAATTCTTTATATACGCGGAAAAGGGTGGGAGCAGGTTTTCATCTTACCTGTTAAAAGTTGTGCGCACCGATGGCACCGGTCTGTGAAAAATGTTGACCCTCTATTTTGATAATTCACTGCAAGAGCTTTTAACCCGCAGGTATCGAAAAAACAGGATCGTCCATTATCCGCTTGTGCGCCGCGCATCCATCAAGGATATCTGTGAATCTCTGCACATCCCTCATACCGAAATCTGGAAAATTACCCGTGGAAGCGAAGAGCTTTCTTTTACCCATATCCCCTGTGCCGGTGAGAGGATTGCCCTCCATTCATTCCCGTTTGGAACCGATGTCACCCGTCCGACCCTGCTTCGTCCGGAACCACTGCCGAGCCCGGCGTTCACCGTCGATGTCAATGTGGGTAAGCTGGCCCGGCTGCTGCGAATGGCCGGTATTGACACCTGGTATAAATCACAGGTGAGCGAAAGTGCGCTTGCCAAAGAGTCGGCCGCCGAGGGCCGGATTCTGTTGACTCGTAATCGTGACCTGCTGCAACGAAAAATAATCGTCTGGGGACGCTTGGTCCGGAGCGAGCGCCCGGTAGCGCAGCTGGCGGAAATCATTTCTCTCTATGGTCTCGGTCAACAGATTGCCCCCTTTAGTCGCTGCCTGGAATGCAACGGCCTGTTACAGTCGGTGGACAAGTCATCGATTCTTCATCTGCTGGAACCTTTGACCAAAAAATATTACCACCGGTTCAAGCGTTGTCCGGATTGTGGCCGGATCTACTGGCAGGGCTCCCACCACCAGCACATGTTGAATATCCTGGAACAACAGCATCTCTGCCGCGAAAATAGAATACAATCATAATTCCACCATTGTTGGATCATCCTCCAGGGGGACCACACCCCATTGCTGCTCTTCCAGATCAAAATCCGCTATTTTTTCAATATCCACCTTCATGTATTTTCCTGTCGCCTGCACGGCAATACTGCCGTCAGGGAGGAGGATTTCACCAGTGCCTTCGAAAAACCGTTTATTCTCACTTGTTGTCCTTGCAAGAACTCGTATCTCGTTATCCATGGGAACCGGTTTTTTCAGCCGCATGGAAAATTCCACAGTCACGCCCCAGATGGTATCCGAGGTGGTAATCATAATGGACCGTCCTATGGTCTCATCAAGGATGGTGGCGGCCAGGCCACCATGCAGCCGGCCAGGATATCCCTGATGTTGCTCCTCCGGGTGAAAAATCGCCAGCAGTTCCCCGGATTCCAGTTCAAAAAACCGACTTTTCAGTCCAAAAGAGTTGTTCAGGCCACAGACAAAGCACATCTTCGAGTTGGGCTGTTTTTTTAAAATATTGAGATGTTTCATGGATGCATTTCCCTGGGGATACGTTTCAAGTTTTTTTGTTTTTCGTTGTTACCTGACCTTTGTCCGGCGATCCTTTTTATCAAGTACTACCTGTTTCTGTTGTTCCCTGCCGTGAAAGCTTTTTTCCACAAAGCAGGAACGATTGGTGAGCGGATTGCGTTCGGTCCAGTACATGAGGGTTGAAATGGTTGACGGTGTCGGCGTGAAAATCTGGATCTGACGGGGCAGAATTTTCAGATTGCGCCGGGCAAATTTTTTCAGTTCCCTCATATCCTGCAGACGGCAGCCTGGATGGGCGGCTATCATATAATAGGTAAGAAACTGCGCAAGTCCGGCCTTTTTGGTGAGAGTAAAAAACAGGTTGCGAAAACGGAGTAAATCTTTTGTTCCCGGCTTACCCATGCAGGCAAGAACCGAATCCACACAGTGCTCCGGCGCTATCTTCAGCTGACCGGAAACATGGTGCCGGATGACTTTCTCGAGATAGGAAAGGCCGTTTTTTCTGTCGGCGAGAACCATATCATAGCGAATGCCGGAGGCAACAACAATCTTGCGGATTCTCTTGATCTTTCTCATCTCGTCAAGCAGGGAAGACTGCGGGCCATGATCAACAGGCATTTTCGGGCAGATCTCCGGAGCCAGACACCGTTTTTTCGTACACGATCCCCTGGTCAGTTTTTTTTCGCACTCAAATCCGTACATATTGGCGGTCGGGCCGCCCAGGTCTGAAATCGTTCCTTTGAATTTTGGATGGCGGGTAAGTTGTTTTGCCTCGGCAATCAAGGATTCCCTGCTGCGCCAGCTGACTGTTCGTCCCTGGTGGACGGCAATGGCACAGAAATTACACTCTCCATAGCAGCCGCGATGGCTGGTCATGGCAAAACGGATTGTATTCATTGCCCGCACCTCGCCATGGCCTGCGTCAAGAGGGTGTACCTCACGTTCAAAGTCAAGGCCGTAAATCCGGTCAAGTTCCAGGGTGGTTGGTGTCGGCCAGGGAGGATTCTGGATCAGATAGCGATTATCCTGCTGCTGCGCGAGTGTTCCGGCGGTGACAGGATCGTTTTGATGGTAAAATTCCATGAACATGGCGGCAAAACGTTTTTTATCCGCCGGCTTATTTCCTTTAACCTCCATAAAGGAGGGAAGCAGAGTTGCCGATTCCGGCGCCTTCCTGGAAAGGTAACAGAGGCCGCGCAGGTCTTTTGGAGAGCTTTTTTCACGCAACCTCTTTGCCAGGGCCAGGGTCGACTGTTCGGCCATACCATAGAGCAGGTAATCCGCCTTGGCATCAATGAGGATTGATTTTCTGATTGAATTGGACCAGTAATCATAATGGGCGATGCGGCGCAGACTGGCCTCGATACCGCCGAGAACCAGAGGAACAGTCTGTTTGAAATGAGTGCGGATAAGATTGGCATAGACCAGAACCGCCCGGTCGGGACGTTTGCTGTTTTTTCCGCCGGGGGTGTAATCATCACGCTTTCTCCTGCGGCCGGAAGCCGTGCGATTGGCCACCATTGAATCAATGGAGCCACCGGAAATCCCCCAGAATAATTTCGGCTCGCCCAGCCGGGTAATATCGGCTGCTGTATGGATATCGGGCTGGGCAATAATTCCCACCCGAAAACCCGCGGCAGCAAGAAACTTGCCGATGACCGCCACCCCGATAAAGGGGGAGTCGATATAGGCATCGCCGGTTATCAGGATAACATCGAGCCTGTGCCAGCCAAGTTTTTTCATCTCCTTTCGGGTTGCGGGTAGAAACATTTTTCTATTCCCCTGTTCTTTTTGCGGCAGAACGACCGGCTACCCACCCTGTGGAGAACGCCGCCTGCAGGTTATAGCCGCCGGTATCGCCCTGCAGATCCAGCAATTCTCCGGCAAGGTAGAGTCCGGATACCAGCTTTGACTGCATGGTCTTTGGATTCACTTCGCGCAGGTCCACGCCGCCGGCAGTGACGATCGCCTCGTCAAAACCACGAAATCCGCTGATTTCAAGGCGAAAATTTTTCAACCAGTGCAGCAGTTTCTTGCGTTGCCTGCCTGGTATCATGCCCGCCTCTAATGTGCCGTTTATTCCGGTTTCCCGCAGGCAAATCGAAATAAGCTGTGCAGGGAGTAAACCACGTAAGACACTTGCCAGCGGTTCATGGCACCGTTTTTCAAAATCTCTGCGCAGGCGGGCATCAAGTTTAAGCTCATCAAGGGCAGGTTTCAGATCAAGGACTACCGCAACCCGGGCTCTGCTTAACAGTGCATCCACCACCTGCAGCGACAGCGTCAGAATAACCGGGCCGCTGATACCATATTCCATAAAAACCAGTTCTCCAAAATACCGTCCGGTCCGTTTGCCGTTTATCAATAAGCGCAGAGCGATATTACGCAGATGCAAACCCGTAAGTTCCGCTGTGTTTTTCGTTGTTTCCAATGGCACCAGCGCCGGTCGTGGTTCGATAATCCTGTGGCCGAGTCCGCCGGCAAGTAGATACCCGTCTCCGCTTGAACCGGTGGCAGGGTAGGAGGCGCCGCCGGTGGTAAGGATGGCTGCGTCGCAGGTATAACGCAGATCACCGCAATCCACGCCGCTGATGTGCTGTTCTGTGACAAGCAATTGTCGGACCCGGGTCGAGGGAATAAATTTGACTCCGGATCTTTCAAGCAGGCGGCGGAGAACCTTTACAACCTCCAGCGCCTTACCGCTTTTGGGAAAGACCCGGCCACCCCGTTCGGTGACGACTTCCAGTCCGTGTTCCGAAAAAAAAGTTATCAAATCTTCAGAAAAGAACTGATTGAATGTTTGATAGAGGAAGCGACCATTTCTCCCGAAATGTTCTATAAAGACGGAAAGTTCAGCAATATTAGTCAGGTTGCATCTCCCCTTACCTGAGATACCGATTTTCAGCCCGGGCCGCTTCATCTTTTCCAGAAGCAGAACCCTGGCCCCGGCCTTCGCTGCCTGGCAGGCCGCCATCATTCCTGCTGCTCCGCCGCCGATAACAATTATTTTCCGCCTGTTCTTGCTCATCGGTCAAAACCATTCTGCGGGGTATAAACTACGAAGACCGGTTTTTTACAGTTGTGGACCACCGAGTTGGCAAGGGAGCCAAAAAACAATCGTTGAATTTTTTGTCTGCGGGCAGCAGTCATCAGAATCAGGTCATGGTAATGGACAGCGCTCAGAATAGTTTCAAGTCGGGAGTCAGAGGGCTCCACCTGAATATGGGTAGCAGTATCGACCAGGGTTGTTTCAAGCCACTTTTGCAGTTGTGTCTCACTGGCTGTTATTTCCTGTCGGGAGCAGTCGGCATGCAGTATCTGGAGAAAGCTGATCCTTGGTTGACCTGCAGAGGCAAAGGCCTCACAGAGGGGAAGAAGTTCTTCAAGTTCCTGATAGAAGAGAAATGGAACAAGAATTCGCTTACAGGTGAGTTGCCCTACAAAACGAATGGCAATCACAGGACACAGGACATTGGCGGCCACCTTATCAAGGATTTTTTGAAAGGTCAGGGGTTTCCTGCCAAGCGGGTAACCAAGTACGACGGCCCGGGCATCATTGTATTCAGTGGCGGAAACCAGACCCGAGGCGGGCTCGTCGTAAATGACTTCGGTAAGCAGGGGATATCCCAGGCTGGCTGCTTCATCCCGTTCCGGCAGGAACATGGCCTCAAGCTCCCCTTTTGCGTGCTTTCCTTTTTCCGTTTTCTCCAGGACCCGGATCGACATGGGCAGGCAATGATAGTGATGGGCCAGGATAGTAGCAATGCGGGAAAGCGCTCTGGCCGTGGGTGTATGAGAGGCGCCGAAGACAACCACACCGTTTGCGTTGGCAGCAGGGTGCAGGGGATTACCTTCCCAGGGCGCAAGGCTTACACCTTCTGGTCCCTGCAGCCAGCGATCGCAGATCCTGTTGGAGCGACCCCGGCATTCAGGACGCAGTTGCGCCTCTTTTGTCTCTCCTCCTTTTTCCAGGGTATAACGAACCAGTAGAGGACCGATTAATTCGGAAAAGACGACACCGGCCAGGACAATGGGCGTGATGATGGTCGACCAGTGGCTGATCTTTGGGTCACTGGCAATCATGAAAACAAGGCCTATGGCTACTCCAGCCTGGGGAACTAGGGCCAGGCCAAGGTAGTTTCTTACAACAGTCGGGGCGCCGGACAACAGGCCACCGAGCCAGGAACCGCAATATTTACCGATGATACGGGCGATCACATAGACCAGACCGATCCAGCCGGCGGTCTTTAAGGAGGAGATATCGAGGTGCACACCGGCCAGAGTAAAAAAAAGGACATAGATGGGCGGTTCAAAACCGTTGATGGCCCGAAAGAGCCGAACATCCCGTTCGGCTCTGTTAATAAGGATAAAACCAACCATCATTCCGGCCAACAGGGGCGAGAGATGAAGCAGCCGAGTAGTTTCCCCGCAGATCAGTAACAGGGCCAGCCCTGCGGTAAGCATCTCTTCCCTGTTGTGCAGCTTGTGGAGAACAAAATCGATGATCAGGCCGGCGCCCACACCCATGGCGATTGAGAAGCCGATTTCCGCCATCGAAGCAATGATCGAAGCCACAATGGAGCTTTCTCCATAGCCGGTAAGTTGGTGGGCGGCAGACACAGCCATGCCGAAAATCATTATGGCCAGGCCATCTGCCGTGGCCACCACAGCCATCAATGTGGCGGTCAAAGGTCCCTGAGCTCCGAGCTCCCGCACCACATGCAGAATAGCTGCAGGTGCTGCGGCAACGGCAACTGCTCCGAGGAGCATGGCCAGGGTCAACTGCTCCCGGAACACACCGCCCCAGCCGTCAATATAATGGGCAGTGGCAAGGGTGGCGGCGGTTACAAATATAAAAGCGCCAAGGGCCTGGACAATTGCAATATATCCGACATCCCAGGCCACATTGCCAAGTTTGCGAATTTCAATATGCTCTCCAATGCCAAAGGCAATGAGCATCAGGGCGATCTGGGTAAAATGATCCAGGCGATGACCGATGGTTTCCATGGTCAACAGGCCGAATCCGGAAGGTCCAAGGACCAGCCCTGCCAGGATGAATCCCGTTACCGAGGGCAGGCGGACCAACTGGACGAGTTTTGCAAAAAGCAATCCCGCCGCCAGCAGTATGGCTATGCCAAATGTCGCTTCATTCATGGAGTAATGCGTTTGACAAGCCGGCGGATCCGCGAGCGCAGTTCTTGATGATCATCCGGGATGAGCTGGAGAAAATTATGCAGAGATTCCTCCAGGGCTTGGGTGAGTTTTGTTGTATCGTGTACGGATTTCTTTTTTTGCCGCTCTTCGTGTTCTACAGCCATCGCAGAAAGCGCCAGCGCTGCCCGTTCCCGGTCATCAAGCAGCAGGGCTGCCCAGAGCAGGTGATCTGCGCGGGGATTAATTTTCGGGTCCTGCATCCAGAAGGCCGGCGGCAGTTTGATAACCGCCAGTTTTTTGGTCATGGCCAGATCAAAACGCTTTTTGAGCTGATCGACATCTATCTGCGCCATACAGGCCGTCTCTGTAAAAAAATGACTGAACATGACTGGAGTGGTATTTCTCCCAAGTGTGCAATGAGCCTGTAACCTGAATTCAGGTGTAAATAATACCGTTATCTGGGCCTGTCCACACAGCCGGTTGCTTCATAAGAAATACATGGGAACGGCAGTTGCAGCTGCCGGGGACTCTGTTGCGCAAGCGGCT
>CAZURY010000032.1:0-11148 GCA_964623145.1 uncultured Desulfobulbus sp.
GCAATCTGTTGAGAACAGTTGGAACTTCCTATTGCATTATACATAGCAGATGTCATATGTTACGCAGAGTAGATTTAGGTCCACTTTAATGATTTGACTGAAAATGTATGGTTAACAGATGATTCGAGAAGTAGAGAATTTTCCAGAACATGTGAAGGAGAATCGTCTACAACCGGGGCTTTCTCAAGAGGAACTGGTCCCTGCCCTTGGTGTGAGCTTCGTCACGGTCAACCGCCGGGAGAACAGCAAAATATCGTCGTCAAAACTGGCCCTGCGGCGGTTTGAACAGTTTTTTGCCCGTAAAAAAGAACAGGGGAAGCTGTCCTGATGGTTTTCAATGAAGACTCAAGGGTCAAGATTCCCTGTCTCCTGCATCTGGCTCGCCTGGGCTATCGCTATCTCTCTCTCAAGGATGCTGTATGGGATGCAGAGAGCAATATCTTTCCGGAGTTGTTTTATCCCGCCATTGCCCGGATCAACCCCGATCTGGCCGCCGCCGACCTTGAACGGCTGCTGGAGGATGTCAAACTCTTGCTGGATAATGAGGATCTCGGCAAGGCCTTTTACGAGAAGCTCACGGCCCGCTCAGGAACCCGGCTCATCGATTTTAGCGATTTTACCAGCAACAGTTTCCATGTGGTCACTGAACTGCCCTGCAAAAATGGTGATGACGAGTTCCGGCCCGACATCACCCTGTTGATTAACGGCATGCCGCTGGTCTTTATTGAGGTCAAGAAGCCCAACAACCGTGAAGGCGTTCTGGCTGAGCGTAACCGGATCATCAGCCGTTGTCGCAATCACCGTTTACGCCGTTTTATCAATATCACCCAGTTGATGCTCTTCTCCAACAATATGGAGTATGACGACGGCTCGCCGCAGCCCATCGAGGGGGCCTTTTACGCCACCTCCTCGTATGACGCGCCCGTCTTCAACTATTTCCGCGAAGAGGAAGAACTGAATCCGGTGGCCCTTTTGAGCGAGGAGGACGAAGCGGTTGAAAATTTTGTCCTCAAAGACAACAACCTGGGCGTCATCAAGCACAGTCCGGAATTTTTAAGCAATAAATCCCCGCACACTCCGACCAACCGTCTCTGCACCTCGCTTTTCAGCCGGGAGCGTCTGGCCTTTCTGCTCCAATACGCCATCGCCTACGTCAATGAGACTGATGGTCTGCACAAGCATATCATGCGCTACCCGCAGCTCTTTGCCACCAAAGCCATAGAACGGAAATTGAACCAGGGCGTCCGCCAGGGAATTATCTGGCATACCCAGGGCAGCGGTAAGACCGCCCTGGCCTATTACAATGTCCACTTTCTGACCGATTATTTTCAGGCCGGAGGCATTATCCCGAAGTTTTATTTCATTGTTGACCGCCTCGACCTGCTCACCCAGGCCCGGCGGGAATTTACCGCCCGCGGCCTGGTGGTCCATACCATTAATTCCCGCAAGGCCTTTACCCAGGAGATCAAGGCCACCAAGGTCATTCACAACGATTCCGGCAAGGCGGAAATAGCCGTGGTCAATATCCAGAAGTTCAAGGATGATCCCGATGTGATCCGGACAGGGGATTACGATGTCACCATCCAGCGGGTCTATTTTCTCGATGAAGTCCACCGCAGTTATGATCCCAGGGGGAGCTTCCTTGCCAACCTCAGCCAGTCGGATAAAAACGCTATCAAGATCGGGCTGACCGGCACCCCTCTCCTCGGTGATGATTACAACTCCAGGGTCCTGTTCGGCGATTATATCCATAAATATTATTACAATGCCTCCATCGCTGACGGTTACACCCTGCGCCTGATCCGCGAGGAGATCGCCACCAATTACCGCATAGCCCTGCAACAGGCGTTAGAGGAAATCCAGGTCAAACAGGGCGAGATCGGCAGGAAACATATCTTTGCCCACCCCCGTTTTGTTGAGCCGATGCTGGATTACATAATCACCGATTTTGAAAAAAGCCGGGCTGCTTACGCGGAACCAACCATCGGCGCCATGGTCATCTGTGACAGCGCCGACCAGGCCAAGGTGATGTACGAGATTTTTCAGGAACGATTAAAGCCGCAGGCTGACCCACTAAATAGCGCCATAAGCACCAACCCTGACCAGCAACTCCCCAAGGCGGCTGATTCCGGGGCGGGGATCTACGCCACCCGGCAAAGGCAGGCAAACAAGGTCAAAACCGCCGCCCTGATCCTCCATGATGTCGGCAGTAGGGATGAGCGCAAAGAGTGGGTGGAAGATTTCAAGGCCGGTAAGATCGACCTGCTGGTTGTCTACAATATGCTGCTCACCGGCTTTGACTCGCACCGGTTGAAAAAACTCTACCTGGGCCGGGTGATCCGCAAGCACAACCTGCTCCAGGCTCTGACCCGAGTCAACCGGCCTTATAAGGAATTCCGCTACGGATATGTGGTTGATTTTGCTGACATCAGTAAGGAATTTAAGGAAACGAACCAGCGTTATCTGGAAGAGCTCAATGAGGAACTGGGTGACGAACTGGAGCATTATTCTAACCTGTTCAAGTCCGCCGAGGAGATCGCCGCCGAGATTGAGACGATCAAGGATATCCTCTTTGCCTTCGATCTTGAAAACGCTGAGGAGTTCTCCCGCCAGCTCAGCAGGATTCAGGACCGGGCCACGGTGCTGGCCCTGAAAAAGGCCCTGGCCGATGCCCGTGGCCTCTACAACCTGATCCGTCTCCAGGGCCGGTATGAATTTCTCCAGCAGCTTGATTTTCAAAAATTAAACCAGATGTACCGGGAGACCTGCAACCACCTCGCTCTGCTGAATCTGAAAGAGAATATCGAAAACAGCAGCGATACCACCGGATTGTTGAACAGTGCCCTGGAAGAGGTACTCTTCATGTTCACCAAGGTCGGGGAAGAGGAACTGGTCCTGGCCGACAGATTAAAAAACACCCTGCGCCGGACCCGCGAGGCCCTGGCCGGTAATTTCGATCAGCACGACCCCGACTTTATCAGCTTGAAAGAAGAACTGGAGCGGCTGTTTAAAAAGAAAAATTTAAACGAAGTCAGCCGGGAGGAGATGAACGCCAATATCACCTCCTTAAACGATATCCACGCCAGGGCCGTGGAGCTGAACCGTAAAAATGGCCAGCTCCGCGCCAAATATCAGGGCGATGTCAAATATGCCCGTATCCACAAGCGGCTTCTGAAGCGCGGCCTGTTTGCGGAAAACCAGCGCACGATTTTTGCCGCCCTGTCCGGCCTTAAACAACAGGCCGACGATCAGGTGCTGCAGAACACCCAGTTGCTTGCCAACGAGGGCTATTTTGCCCGGATGATGATGCCGCTGGTGATTGATCAGTTTCAGAATAAAAACAGGATTAAACTCGATCCCGATTCTAGCCGCCTCATCAACCGGCTGGTGGCAAGCGAATACATCCATGAATTCGCCTCGGGCAACACAAGGGGAGCAGCCAGGTGGTAAACCGTGATTTTGCCAGAAGTACCAGGGAATTGATCGACAGTCTCAAGGGTATCTGCGCCTCCTATGGTCTGGGTAACGACGGCAACGAGTTCAAGATCATCACCCAGGTCTTTCTCTATAAATTTTTAAACGATAAATTCGCCCACGCTGCCAAAAGAATCAACCCGGAACTGGCCCGAGCCGACAGTTGGGAGGCGGCCATCGCAGCCCTTGACCGGGAAGAGCTTGAGATGCTGCAGATGCAGATGGGGCCGGACACCGCCCGCCTGCAGCCGCAACATTTCATCACCCATCTCTTCAACCACCAGAACGATGCGGATTTTGCCCGACTCTTTGACGATACCCTGCGTGATATCGCCATCACAAATAACGAGATCTTCGCGGTCAAGACCGAGGGCGGGGCCAAGGTGGTACTCTTTGACCGGATCAGCGAGTATATCGCCGACCCGGCCCTGCGCGACAACTTCTGCCGGGCCATCATCAACAAGCTGGTGGAGTTTAGCTTTGAGCGCATCTTTGCACAGAAATACGATTTCTACGCCACCCTGTTTGAGTACCTGATCAAGGACTATAACAAGGACGGCGGCGGCAAATATGCCGAGTATTATACCCCCCACGCGGTGGCCAAGATCATGGCCGCCATCCTGGTGCCGGATAAGGAGCGGGGCGAGATAAAAAATGTCAGCTGCTACGACCCCTCAGCCGGGTCCGGGACGCTCTTGATGAACCTGGCCCACGCCATCGGCGAGCAGCGCTGTACCATTTTTTCCCAGGATATCTCCCAGAAATCATCCAGCCTCCTGCGGTTGAACCTGATTCTAAACAATCTGGTCCACTCCATCCCCAATATCATCCAGGGCAATACCCTGCTCCATCCCTTTCACCGGGAGGGCAAGGCGTTGCGGAAATTTGATTATATCGTCTCCAATCCGCCGTTCAAAATGGATTTTTCCGATTTCAGAAACGAGCTGGACGCCAAGGAAAACCAGGCCCGCTTCTTTGCCGGCATCCCGAAGATTCCGAAAAAAGCGGTGGACAAGATGGCCATCTACCAGTTGTTCCTCCAGCATATTATCTATTCGCTTAAACCCGGCGGCAAGGCGGCGATGGTGGTGCCCACCGGCTTTATCACCGCCCAGGCCGGTATTGATAAAAAGATCCGCAAAAAACTGGTGGATGAAAAGATGCTGGCCGGGGTGGTCTCCATGCCGAGCAATATCTTCGCCACCACCGGCACCAATGTCTCCATCGTCTTTATCGACCGGACAAACCGGGAAGAGGTGGTGCTGATCGACGCCTCCGGCCTGGGCGAGAAGGTCAAGGACGGCAAGAACCAGAAGACCCTGCTCTCGCCGGAAGAGGAAGAGCGGATCATTGCCGCCTTTAACAGTAAAGAAGCGCAAGAAGATTTTTCGGTGGTGGTGGGTTACGATGAGATCATGGCCAAAAATTATTCCTTAAGCGCCGGCCAGTATTTTGAGGTGAAGATCGAATATGTGGAGCTGACCCAGCAGGAGTTCAGCGAAAAGATGCAGGGGTTTTCCGATAACCTGGAGCGGTTGTTTGCGGAGTCGGCCGGGCTGGAAAAAGAGATCAGGAAGCAGTTGGCGGGGTTGAAGTATGAGTAGGTTTAAACCCTCTGAGGATGAGCGCACCGAATATAAGACCCGCTTAAATGACAAACTTGAGAAGGAAGTCGTTGCCTTTCTAAACTCTGCCCAGGGGGGTGATATCTATATCGGTGTTGCCGACAATGGAGAGATCAAGGGTGTCCGTAATCCGGACAAACTGCAACTGATGATCAGCCACCGTATTCGTGACAATATCCAACCCAGTTGCCTGGGGTTCTATGATGTCTATTCAGAACATTATGAGGGGAAAACCATTATCCGTATTGTGGTGGCCCGTGGCACGGAAAAACCTTACTATATAAAGCAATACGGTCTGTCTCCCGCCGGTTGTTACCTGCGCGTGGGTTCCGGTGTGCAACCCATGACCCCCGCCATGATCGACCAGCTCTATTCAAGCAGAACCCGTGATTCATTACGAAACATAGTCAGCCCGAAGACCGGCGCCCATACCTTTAACCAACTGAAAATCTATTACGAGGAAAAAGGTTTTTCAGTTAACGCCAATTTACTGGAGAACCTGGACCTCTATACCGGCGATAAAAAAATAAACTATGTGGGCTATCTGTTTGCCGACAGTAACAGTGTTTCCATCAAACTGGCCAAATATGCGGGTAATAACAAGGTTGAATTAATTGAAAACGAAGAGTACGGCTTCTGCTCCATCGTCAGAGCCACCGAGAGAGTGCTGGATAAATTAGAGATCGAAAACCGAACCTTCACCAGAATTACCGGTTCCGCCAAACGGCTGCAAAAACGGATGATTGATCCCGTTGCCCTGCGCGAAGCCTTGATTAATGCCATAGTGCATAACGATTACACAAGAGAAGTCACGCCGGTGGTTGAAATCTTTGCCGACCACCTGTCCATAACTTCCTATGGCGGCCTGGTCAGTGGTTTATCCAGACAGGAATTCCTGTCCGGCCGCTCCATGCCGAGAAACAGAGAAATCATGCGTATCTTCAGAGACCTGGGGTTTGTGGAGCATCTGGGCTCCGGCATGAGCCGTATTCTCAGCCACTATCCGGCGGATATTTTCAGTTTCAGTGAGCATTTTCTGGAAGTCAGCTTTCCTTTTGAAAAGGGCTATTTCGACTCCCCCGAGGCCCAAAGGCATCCGACCACGGAAGTCACCACGGAAGTCACCACGGAAGTCACCACGGAAGTAAAAAAACTACTGCTCAGCTACAGTCAACCGGCCGGGAAAAAGGCCCTGATGGCACAACTGGGCCTGCACAACGATGAACATTTCAGGAAAAACTATCTTGTGCCGGCGACAAAGGCCGGCCTGCTGGAAATGACCCTGCCGGATAAGCCGAAAAGTCGTTTGCAGCAGTATCGGCTGACCGAGAGAGGGGAGAGGGTTAAAAAGCAGTTGGCGGGGGGTGAGGTATGAGTCAGACTGAGACAAGGAAGCCTTTTGTTGGGAAGACTGTTCCTCTGCACAAATTGTGCAGGTCAATAACTGATTGTCACCATTCAACCCCGATGTGGACTGAAAGCGGGGAAATTGTTGTAAGAAATTTTAATATCAAGCAAGGTAAACTTGATTTGGGTACTCCTTCCTATACAAACGAAAAAACTTATATAGAGCGAACCTCACGGGCCAAGCCTGAAGCAGGAGACCTAATCATTTCCCGTGAAGCTCCCATGGGTGAGGTTTGCGTTATTCCGGAAGGTATAGATTGCTGTCTTGGCCAAAGAATGGTTTTGATCAAACCTGATCAAAATAAGATTGGTAGTAACTATCTTCTTTACGCAATGCTTTCTGAGTTTGTCCAAGGTCAAATAAACCAAAGTAATAAAACAGGCTCAATTGTCAGTAATCTGCGGATTCCTCTGTTAAAGGAGCTTGAGATTCCTCTACTCAATGGAACCGAGAAAATCGCCGCTGCTCTCTCTGCCCTGGATGCCAAAATCGCCTGCAACAACCGCATCAACGCCGAGCTTGAGGCCATGGCCAAAACCCTGTACGACTACTGGTTCGTGCAGTTCGACTTCCCCTTCGACTTCGCTCAGGACAAGCCCGACGAAAACGGCAAACCCTACAGATCCTCCGGCGGCAAAATGGTCTACAACCCCACTCTGAAACGGGAAATCCCGGCGGGGTGGGAGGATTCAAATATTCTGGCTGTTGCTGATTTGCTTGGCGGTGGAACACCAACGAAAAAAAAGCCTGAATACTGGGATGGCAATATTCCCTTTTTTACCCCCACCGACGCTGATGGGTCTATCTTTAAATTGTCGACGGCAAACTACATTTCTGAAGAGGGATTAAAAAATAGTACCACCAAGCTTTTCGAGAAAAATACAGTTTTCATCACTGCTCGTGGTTCCGTGGGTAAGCTGGTATTGGCCGGTGTAGACATGGCCATGAATCAATCCTGTTATGCTCTGAGAGCCAAGTTAAATATAAGTTACACCTACTTGTTTTTTCTCGCCAAAGATTTGATTCATCATCTGGAGGTAAAGTCCTCTGGATCTGTATTCAACTCCATTGTCTCAAATGACATCGAGTTTACAAACCTCGTTATTTCAGAAACCGTCGTTGTTGATAAATTTGCTGCGATAATTGAGCCAACCTTTGAACGGATAGCTATCAATACAAAAGAAAACCAGCACCTCACCCAACTCCGCGACTGGCTCCTGCCCATGCTGATGAACGGCCAGATCACGGTGCAATAGGAGACGGCGGCCATGATCCGGACTGAATACCTTCGTTTCCTGCAAACGCTCAGCGGCGATACAATCACCGCCGAGGAACGTAAAATCGCCAACCTGGTGCTGGAGCATTTGCCTGAATTAATCCTGCTTTCCACCGCGCAAGGCAGGCGGGTAAAAAAAATGGTGGGGCTGATCCAGGCAAACTGGAGTACAATCAGCGCTGAAATTCAACCCGCCCAAGCGCAAACGGCCAAACAATCCACTCCGATCACCCGATTAAAACACCTGACCGTAGGCCCGTTCCGTGGTTTTGCCAAGCCGGAGCTCTTTGACCTGGGTAGTCGTTTGGTGCTTATTTACGGCCCCAATGGCACCGGCAAGTCCAGTTTTTGCGAGGCCCTGGAATATGGTCTGCTGGGCAGCGTGGCCGAAGCCGAGAGTAAACGCTTCCGCAATCAGCGCGATTACCTGAAGAACGCCTATACCAACACCTTTGAAATCCCCGTTCTTACAGGCTCGGATAGTCAGGGGCAGGATGTGCCTATTATTGCCGATGAAGCCAGGTATCGCTTCTGCTTTGTGGAAAAAAACCGCATCGACAGTTTTTCACGCATTGCCGCCCAAACCCCGGCCAGGCAAACCGAACTGATCTCCACCCTTTTCGGCCTAGAGGTCTTCACCAATTTTGTCCGCAACTTCACACCGGAAATTGACGAACGATATATCGACCTCAAAGGCAAAAAAACCGAAGAATTAAACCAAAAGCGTCAGGCATTGGCAGGTTTTCAACAACAGTTACAGACCATCCCGGATGAACTGAAAAAACTGGCGGAAGAAGAAAATGAACTGGCAAGCCGGTATCGAGAAGGTATCACTTTTGCGCAAATGGTCTCCGAACTGTACGGGGATGATGAAAATCCCGGTCTAATCGAGAAACTTGATGTAGAGCTGCAGCAACAACCGGTTGCGACCAAGAGCAACGTAACATTGGCTGGCCTGCAATCGTTGAAAGGGTCAATAGACACCGGTTTGGCCAATCTTAACACCAAAAAACAAGCACTGACAGACGCCGGCCAACAGGTATCGTTCAAGCAACTCTATGAGGCAGTAACCCAGGTTAAAACAAGCAGCCCGGAACACTGCCCGGCCTGTCAAACACCACTGGCTCAGGTGACGATCAACCCGTATAGCCATGCCGGCGAAGAGCTGGAAAAACTTCAGCATCTGGGTGCGTTGCAGGAGAAAGTCAAAGAACTGAATGAAAAGATCAGGTTGAGCTTGACCGAGATTTCGAAAATTATAGATACCTGTTGCACCCGAGTCACCCAGGACAATCCGCTCTCAATATTTCAGATTCCATCGGGAAAATCAGTGGATATCGAGTGGTGGCGTTTATTGCATCAACAGATAGAAAACGGCTCCACTCTATGGCAGAACCTGGAGGCACAGGTCAAGAAACTTGAGGAATCAGATAAAACAATAGATCAGCTTGCCCGGCAACGTACCGAAAAGCAGGAAGAGCTCAAACGACTTCGCGAATTTGCCGAGAAGATCGTCAAATTACAGACGCGCCGGGAAACGGCAGACAAGGCAACGATAAAAGCCAGGGATGCCATCGGGAAATTTGACACAGAAAACGCCCAGCTCATCGCGGCTGTGGAGACTGAAAAAGCAGTTGTTACCCAAAACCAGGCAATCGCCAAGGCCTACGCCGATTTTGTGGTCAGGCTGAACACCTATCATAATAATCTTCCAGCTCAGTTGGTCGCCGATCTGGGCGAAACGGTTGTGGAACTTTACAACGCTTTTAACCGCTTTGATGCTCGGCATGAACAACTGGCTGCGGTTCGATTACCGCTTAGCCAGAACCAGCGGCTGGAAATTTCCTTTAAAAACGAAGCGGGGAAATTTTTCGATGCCTTGCACATATTAAGCGAAGGGCATATCCGTTGCATTGGCCTCGCCATCTTAACCGCTAAAAACATCAGGGAAAACTGTCCCCTCCTGATTTTCGATGACCCGGTTAATGCCATTGATGACGAGCATCGCCGCGCAATCCGAGAAACATTGTTCGTGCATGATTTTTTCAGAGGTAAACAGATTATTCTTGCCATTCATGGGGAAGAGTTTTTCAACAGAACCCATCAGCTAATTGGCAAAGAAACAGCAAAGAGAACCGAATCTTATATCTTCTGCGCAATGGATGGTCGGAAGCATATTCAGGTTAATTCGTTGAAAAGACCAAAGAATTATGTGCTGGCTTCCAGAAAGCTTTTTAACACAGGAGAATATAGAGATGCACTGATGTCGGGTCGTCGGGGGTTGGAAAATCTATGTGATAGAGCCTGGTATCATTACGGCAAGCACAGTGATAAATCAGACAAACTTGTAAGTGTGGCTCGCAGGGCTCCGGATCAACCTTGGGATTTAAGATGTCTCGCTGAGAATTTAAGATCGAAATTCAAACGCTCAAAAGCCGACATCCCCAATAAAGAGCTGATAGTGAGTTCTCTATCAACGATGTTAGGAGCCAATGGCAAACAGCCGCCATGGAATTATTTCAATGTAGGTACGCACGATGAGGACGATTTACCGGAATTTGAGCAAGAAATAGTAAGCGAAATCGTAACAGCATTAGAACGGCTTGATGCCGCGCTTGGATAATATTGGAATGGGGAATCGCCTTTGATTTTCTGGATATGGAGTAAAAGGGGGCTGCAATAAAATTTGAAAAGTTCATCACCGGCATCCACTTGACGTGAGTTTTGCTGTCACCGAGGAGGAAGAATCCCGGCCCTGGCAGCGATCAAAACCCAATGCCGGAAAAATTAAAGGAGGCCTCCCGGAATCATTGCCCCTGGTACTGGCTGATCAGATTTTCATCAGTAAATCCGATTTGTCTCAATCACTGACCAACCTGCTTATACGTCTGGCGGCATTTCAGAATCCGGAATTTTATAAAGCTCAGGCCATGCGGTTTTCAGTGTGGAACAAGCCGCGTATCATCAAATGTGCTGAGAATTTTCCTCAACACATTGGTCTTCCCCGTGGTTACCGGAAAGCAGTGCTTGCTCTGCTTGAAGACAACAATATTAGGGTGGACGTTCAAGATAAACGGCTGACAGGCTTTAAAGTATCTGTCATCTATCTGCCCCCGTCCTTTCCGCCGGTTCAACTAGTCAGGATATCTTTCGTATTCTCGTTGGGGAAGATCACCGTAATCACCAAATTGCCCAGGATATCCCGGCTGCTTATTTCGAGGGAAGAAAGGTTCTGGTGTTGACGGCACGGACAGATTATTTCAAGTTGCTGCAGGAAGCACTTGATGTCAGCATTGAAAATCTGTTTGTCCTTCATGGCCGTTTATAGAAAAAACAACGGATGACAATTTTTGCCTTTCTTGCCG
>CAZURY010000033.1:0-11121 GCA_964623145.1 uncultured Desulfobulbus sp.
TAAGCCATGCAGCTGCAACAGCTTTCCTGATTCTGCTGTCACACATAACTATTGCTCTGCTTTTTTCCCATGATCACGAGCAATCAGCATATAAATAGAGGGAACAACGAAGAGGGTGAAAAGTGTGCCGATGGTCATACCGCCGACTAAAACAAGACCAATGGAATTTCTCGCAGCCGCACCGGGTCCGGTTACCAGGGTCAAGGGAAAATGTCCAGCCACTGTTGCCGTGCTGGTCATGAGGATCGGTCGCAGACGGATCATGGCCGCCTCATGGATGGCAGCCCTTTTCTCTACGCCCTGCCCTTGCAGTTTATTGGCAAACTCAACGATAAGAATACCATTTTTGGCCACCAGACCGACCAGGGTGACAAGCCCGACCTGTGAATAAATATTTAGGGTCGTTGTCCAGCCGTGGGTCCAGAAGGAGACATTCGGATCAGGCATTTTGAGAAAGGTAAAGATAAGGGCGCCGAATATTGCCAGCGGTACGGATCCTGCCAGGATGACGAAGGGATCGCGAAAGGAATTAAACTGTGCGGCAAGGACCAGAAAAATTAATATAATGGCAAGACCGAATGTGGGTAGAAATTGATTGCCCTCGGTGCGCAATTGCCTTGATTCACCTGTATAGTCGATAACATATCCCTTAGGCAGTATCTTTGCCGCCTCATCTTCCAAAAAAGTGAGCGCCTGATCCAGGGGGCGAACCGCCACGCCGCTTATTGACACGGCATTGAGCTGTTGAAAACGATTGAGCGACCGCGGAACAACAGTATTGCGAAGGGTTGCGACCGTACTTAAAGGTATGAGTCTACCGTCCGGTCCGGTCACATGAATATTTCTCAACTGGGCTGGAGTCAAACGGTTTCGACGTTGAATCTGGGGAATTACCTTATAGCTTCTCCCATCGATATCAAACCGATTAACGAAATTCCCCCCAAGCATGGAGCTTATATCACTGCCCACCTGCCGAAGATCAAGCCCAAGATCAGCAACAAGGTCACGGTTTATAACAAGTTCGGACTGGGGTTGGTCTATCTTGAGATCAATAATAGGAGGAAAGGCAAACATGCCGCTTCGAATCGCCTTTTGTTGTATCTGTCGGGCAAACTGGAGCAACTGCTCTTCACCGGCAGTGGAAGCCAGGATAAACTCTACCGGGAAACGCCCCCCTCCGGGAAGCGCCGGGGGAAGAACCGGAAATATCCGGATACCGGGAATAGAATACAACTTCTGCTGCACCTCAGGCAAAAGTTCATAAATGGTGCGTTTCCGTTTATCCCAGGGCCGGGTTACCATGCCCCCGAATCCCGAGGTCGGCAAGGTTATCTGAAATGTAAAATCCGTCTCGGGAAAAGACATGAAAATTTTGTTGGCGGCAGCGGCATAGCGACTGGTCTGATCAATGGTGGAATTTGCTGAAGCATCAATAATACCGAAAATAACCCCCTGGTCCTCGGTCGGAGCCAATTCCCTGGACGACATCTGAAACATAGGGACAATGAGCAGACTCAGAACAATCCAGACCACATAAATCGGTGTTCTGGTATGAAGAATAGTATCAAGTCCCCTGCCATAGCTGTTTTTGATACGGGTAAAGCCACGGGCGATCCGACCGGCAAGCCCCCTCTCTTCCATACCGGGGCGCAGAAGATGTGCCGACATCATTGGTGACAGCGTCAAGGCTACGATACCCGAGATGGTCACTGCCCCGGCCAGGGTCAGGGCAAATTCACGGAACAGGGCGCCGGTCAGGCCACCCTGCAGGCCGATGGGCGCATAAACTGCAGCCAGGGTGATAGTCATGGCTATAATTGGTCCAATCAACTCCCTGGCGCCAAGCAAAGCTGCACGCAGAGGTGTTTCACCAAGGCTGATATGCCGTTCAACATTTTCCACCACCACGATGGCATCATCGACCACCAGGCCAACCGACAGGACAATGGCCAGCAGGGTTAACAGGTTGATGGTAAAGCCGAACACCTGCATCAAAAATACTGCACCGATAAGCGACAGAGGAATGGCGACCACGGGCACAAGAACCGAACGCATGGAACCAAGGAACAAAAAGATAACCACCACCACAATTACCAGGGTGTCACCAAGAGTTTTTAAAACTTCATGAATGGCAGTGTTAATATAATTGGTGGCATCATAGGCCACCCTTGCCTTCATCCCGGTGGGCAACCCCTTTTTAATGCTCACCATTTCCCTGCGTACCCTCTTGATGACATCTATGGAATTGGCATTGGGCAGGGGCCATATTCCCATAAAAACGGCTGTTTTACCGGAAAAACGAACTTCGGCGTCATAATTTTGGGCGCCGAGCACAACCTGGGCAACATCTTCAAGTCGAACAAGGGCGCCGGATTCTCTTTTCAGGACAAGGCGTTTGAATTCCTGAACACTGTGCAGGTTGGTATCTGCGGTCAGGTTGACCTGGATAAGAGCTCCCCTGGTTCTACCGGGAGCAGAAAGAAAATTGTTGGCGGCCAGGGCCTGGCGCACCTGGGCCGGGCTGATATTTAATGCCGCCATCCTGTCCGGATCAAGCCATATACGCATGGCAAAAGTGCGACCACCGAGGATATCAGCGCGCTGTACCCCTTCTAAAGCGGACAGACGTGGCTGTACCACCCGGACCAGATAATCGGTAATCTCATTTTGTTTGAGGATATCCGAGGTAAAACTGAGATAGGCGGATGCGAATTTAGAATCAGCTGATTCAATATTGATAATCGGCACTTCCGATTCAGGCGGCAGATCATTTCGTACCTGATCAACCTTGGAACTGATTTCAGCCAGTGCCTTTGTGGCATCATAGTTAAGCTTCAAACGTACATCAATGGTGGAGCGCCCAAGTTTGCTCTGCGACTGGATATAATCTATGCCGTCGGCTGCGGCAATGGCGCGTTCAAGAGGCGTGGTAACAAAACCGCGTACCAGATCAGCGCTTGCGCCGACATAGACTGTGCTTACGGTTATGGTTGCATTCTCGCTTCGAGGATATTGACGGACATTTAAAGACCGGATTGCCTGCAAGCCGGCAATAATTATGATAAAGCTGACAACCAACGCCAGAACCGGCCGGCGAATAAAGAGATCGGTAAAACTCATGCCCGGCACTTCCTTATTCATTTTTAAGCACAGGATTTAAGGAAAAATCCGGCGACAAACGGTTATCAACAACTGCCGTCTGACCGTTATGGAACTTGAATACACCGGTCGTAACAACAGTCTGGCCCTCTGTAAGCCCGGAAGTGATAGTGATAAAATCACCGCGGCTTTCCCCGGTTCTTACCACTTGCTGCCGGAGGGTCAATGACGTTTTTTTGGTGGATGGTGATTTTTTTTCCTCAACAACAAAAACCGAATCACCATAGGGCGCATAGAGAATCGCGGTGGCCGGCAGCACAAGTACATCATTTTTTTCGGGAAGCTGCACCGCAACCTGAACAAACAATCCGGGTCTGAGTTTTTCTTCCGGGTTTGCCAACGTAGCCCGCACCTTGATATTTCGGGTTTTCGGATCAACGCCTGGATTTATGGCTGTAATTTTACCTTGAAGCACCTTTCCCGGAAGAACATCCGTGATTACCTGCACGGTAAGACCGGCAACAAGATGAACAATATCCTGTTGCGGCAGGGAAAAATCAACAAACACAGGATCAAGTCTTTGCAGATTGACTATTGCATCGCCCTGGGCGAGAAACTGCCCCAGGTTGACCTGCCGAATCCCCAACCTGCCGGAAAAAGGAGCCTTTATATTTTTTTTCTCTATAATTGCCTTAATTTCATCCACCTTTGCCAGGGCCTCCTGGTAGCGGGCATCAGTTGTATCAAGTTCCGCCCTGGACATGCTTTTTTTCCGAACAAGTTCCCTGGCTCGCCGGCGATTAATCCCGGCAAGGGTCACCGCTGACTCCGCCGCCCGGAGCTGAGCCTCTTCAGTACTGACATCAAGGCGAAGCAAAAGATCTCCCTTATGAACAGTTTTTCCGGAGGTAAAGATTATTTCCACTACCTTGCCGGATAAGTCGGCGGCAACTCTCACACCTTGAACCGCAGAAAGAGAACCGACGGTTTTCAGCTGTCGCTGCCAAATTTCTCTGCGTACCTTTGCAACAGTGACGACAGCCGGAGGCTGTTTAATCACTTTGCCTCCGGCAATCATTTTTTTTATCTGCAGGACTTTGACACCAATAATAGCGGCAACAACCATCAGCATGCAAAGAAGGATAAGCGCTATACGTTTTTTTTTGGTCATGGATTGAAATATCATGTTATGGGCGGGAATAAAGGAAGATCCCGATCTACGCGAATGAACCGGATACATGAAACCGGTTTCCCTTGAAAAAAGATCAATACCTAAATTGAGCGTTTCACCCCACCTGCAACATTTTTAAAAGAAAACATTTATAATTATTTATCTTTTTTACTTTGCAGGCGGGGTGAAACGCTCAATTTAGGCAATAACAACATGTAGTACAGATCTGAGTCGTATTGAGACATGAAGAGTTACCGGCCACTCGTCTAAAAGTCAACGTCTTTCCGTAAATGTTCACCAGTACCCCATCTTCGTCCGATCAGGCCTCCTCACATAGCGGGCAGGCGCGATCGTGCAGATAAGCGTAGCGCAGCGGAGACTTCGAAGATGGCGTGGCGGTGAGGAGTTACCAAAAAATGTGCATAAGGTGCCCGGCAGGACCTGCATTGAGGGCAAACCTTTTCAACAATCGATACATTCCTCTTTGAATTCAATAAATAATACATGTAAAATACACATGCTCCATTTTGCCCTTGTGTTTTAACCTTTAAAGACCATACGCTGTCTTTAGGGCTTTTCAAAATTCAAGACGACTCTGCTTTCATGCAAAATAAATTTCTCAATAAATCCATTATCACGCAAATGTCTGCAGTTATTCTGATCTGCTGGACCATTTTTATTGGACTGGTCCTTTTCTGGAATCTGCAAACCTTGAAAAAAACAGAAATTCGACTTGCCGAAAACAATGCCAGGGTTTCCTGGGAAAAAGATGTTCTTTTCCGCTTGTGGAGCGCACAACATGGCGGAGTATATGTTCCGGTCAGCGACTCTACGCCTCCAAACCCCTACCTGGACGTGCCGAATCGTGATGTCACCATTGCCGGTCGCCCTTATACCCTGGTCAATCCCGCCTACATGACCCGGCAACTCTATGAGATGGCATCAAAACGGTTGTCTATCCAGGGCCATATTACCAGTCTTAACCCGATCAGGCCCGCAAACAAGGCTGATCCATGGGAGCGAAAGGCCCTTATTGCCTTTGAGCATGGCCAAAAAGAATATAAAGAACTGGTGAACATCCACGGGAAACAATTTATACGCCTGATGCGTCCATTTATTACCAAAAAACCCTGCCTCCGGTGCCATGCCAAACAGGGATACAAGATTGGTGATATACGCGGAGGAATAAGCATCAGCGTTCCGATGGAAAGTTATCAGGCCCAATATGCCGTCAGTGTGAAACGGTTATGGATAGCCTTTGCCGGGGTCTGGCTTGCCGGTCTTGTAATAATATTTTTAATGGACTGGATTATTCAGGGACAAATCGGCAAACTTTCCCGAAGTGAGCGGCATACTTCTTCCATCCTGAATAATATGGATAGCGCAGGTTTTGGTTTATATATCGTTGACAATAATTATAAAATTCGCCACGCAAACAGCACGATGCGCAGGTGGTTCGACATGGAACCCGGCCAAATATGCTATCAGACACAATATAAAAGAACAAGCCCATGTGATCACTGCCGGCTTGATGAAATCCTTGTTCACGGCAAAACAGTGCATACAAATCTACAGGATCGAGACAAAATTTTTGATATCGTTGCCACACCAATCACCCTGCAGGACGGCACAATTGCCAAAATGGAAATTCGAACCGATATCACCCGGCAAAAGCAATCCGAAATTGAATTACTGGCAGCCAAGGAAGCTGCCGAAGAAGCCGCCATTGCCAAATCTTCCTTTCTTGCCAACATGAGCCACGATATCAGGACTCCCCTCAATGGCATTATAGGTATGCTGCGGATAACGCTGGCAGGCGACCTTTCAACAGAACTACGAAAAAACCTTTCCGCTGCCAAAGCTTCGGCAGATTTCCTTCTTGGTCTGCTTAACGACATTCTCGATATTTCAAAAATCGATGCCAATCAACTCATTCTTGAAGAACACCCCTTCCGTCTTTCAGAGCTTATCTATGATATTGGCCCCATATTTACCCATGCAATTTCTGAAAAAAAGCTGCGTTTTCAGATAACTGTGGATAAAAATATCCCGGATGTTGTTATCGGAGATTCACTCAGGATACGACAAATTATTATTAATCTACTGGGGAACGCCATTAAATTTACAAGCAATGGAGGTATTCATCTGAGAGCACAGGTAATTTCCATTGAGCAGGAGACTGTCACCGTGACGATGTCGGTCGAAGATACCGGCATTGGCATACCTGCCGATAAGCTCGATACAATTTTTGATGCCTTTTCCCAGGCCGACACCTCAACGACCAGGCAATATGGAGGCACAGGTCTGGGCCTTGCCATCTGTAAACGGTTGGCCGAGATGATGAACGGAAGTGTTACGGTCAAAAGCCGCGAAAGCAAGGGGAGCGTCTTTTCCTTTACCACCCGGTTCAAGACAGGAACAACCGCTCAACTCTCCAGGGACAACGAACACGGCGAATCTGACCTGAAGAAACAACAACCTCTTAATATCCTGCTGGTCGAAGATAATGAACTGAACAGGGATGTCGCCCGGATGACCCTGGAGAATTTCGGCCATCATGTTTTTCAGGCGGAAAACGGGATAGAGGCTTTATCCTTTCTTGCAGAAAAACAGGTTGACGTCATCCTGCTCGACATTCAAATGCCGAAAATGAACGGATTAACGGCAGCAGAATATATTCGCTGCTGCGAACAGGGTATCCTTCCAGCGACTCAGCAATGCAGGGAATTGCTTGTCCGTCTACGCAATACAATAAAGGGAACTAGGACGCCGATTATTGCCCTCACAGCCCATGCCATGAGTGAAGATCGGCAAAGATGTCTTGCCGCCGGCATGGATGACTATCTCACCAAACCATTTCAGCCAGATCAGATTGAAAATATACTGGCCGGCATCACAGCCGGCATTGAAACCGGAACCGACATAACCGACCCGTCAAACAGCCGGAAACCGGGCAAGGATAATCTGAGCTAGCATATACAATAAGCTAAGCGCCTGCATAAAAAAACCTTTGAGGCACACATATTGCTTAAAAGAAATGATAAACGAACGATTCGTACAACTCAAATAATCATACATCCGAACGACACTATGACCTGAATTGAGCGTTTCATTCCATCCGCAACACTTTTAAAAGAAAACATGTAGTAATCATGTATCTTTTTTTATTTGCAGGTAAGCGAGCGCAGCGAGACTCCGGGTAAGCGAGCGCAGCGAGACTCCGGGTAAGCGAGCGCAGCGAGACTCCGGATGAATGAAACGCTCGCTTCAGGAAGAATTAAAGCCCAGCAAGGCCCTTACATATACAACATACATGTCAACGCCTGATTATTCCCCCGAAAGAAAAACCAATCTCAAACGCTATCTGTTTGCCACTATTCTTCCCATCATTTTCCTTTCACTCTCCCTTTCCGTATTCCTTTATGATCAGGTCCAGCTCTACACCTTTACAAGCGCTGAAATTAAAGGCGTACAAATGATCAGGAGTTTATATGATGCCTTGACTGATTTGCAGAAAATACGGGGATACAGTCAAATATCCCAATGGGGCCAACATGATGAAATCAACAAACACCTGGGGCAGCTCAAGCAAAAATTTCTTGACAGATTTCAGCAGCAAACATGGCGCAGGGAGAACAAAGCCTTTCACCTCATGTCTGAGTCCGATCACCTTGAGACAAAGGTAAAACAACTGTTTGCGATAAACCCCTCTCAGGCACAGGAAAAACAATTATTTGTCCAATACAGCGAGGTTATAACAGAAATTCTTCAGCTCATGCAACTTACGGCCGATCATTCAAACCTTATCCTGGATCCGGAACTTGATACCTATTACCTGATCGATGTCCTTGACATACAAATCCCGTATCTGGCAGAGTCAATAGGCCGTGTACGCGGAATAGGCAGCGGACTGCTGGCAAAAAAAATAATAACCACGGAGGAAGGTATAGTTCTGCACAACTTCCAGGCCGCTATCCAGGCCAGGATTGAAAGTATAAATAATGCACAGGAGGTTATTATCAAATCTTCCTCCAATCTGAAAAAATCGCTCCATCTCCTTCCGCAGGATTTCAGTAAAATTATCGATCCTCTGATTAACGAATGTCTGCGTATTGAGAATAACAACAACTGCCCGGAAACGAGCCCGGAACAATTTTTCCAAATGGCAACGGCTGCCATCGATGTTCTGGCAACCCCCTATCAAACAGGAATATTGCTCCTGACCTCCAAGCTGAAAACCAGACAAACCAAACATCTGTGGCAAGGTGCATTTATTTTTCTTGGAACCGGGGTCGCCATACTCTTATTACTCTTCTTTAACCGTTCTTTTTATCTCTATGACCAGAAGCTGCACCGGGAAATGGAAAAATTATCAGTGACTGATCAGCTGACCGGTCTTTATAACCGTCGCCACTTCTATACCATTTTCCCACAAGAGTTACGAAAAAGCCTGCGTCGCGAAGAACAACTGTATCTTGGCCTGTTGGATGTGGATAATTTCAAACGCTACAATGACACATATGGACACCCCAATGGTGACCTGGTGTTAAAGCACATGGCAGAAGCAATGAATGTCGCCTTACAAAGGGCCGGGGATTACTGCTTCCGTATTGGGGGCGAGGAATTCTGTTTTCTTTTTAGCGCAACAGACAGTAACAAGGCTCAAAAATCAGCAGATCGGATCCGTCGGGCTGTCGAGGATCTTGCCATGCCCCACCAAGGAAATCAACCCTACGGTGTTTTGACCATTTCCATCGGATTGATTCAGGTTCCGGCAGATCCTGATTGTGTTTTGGAGCAGGTAATGTCAAGGGTGGATCAGGCCCTGTATATGGCAAAAGAAAGGGGGCGAAACCAATGCGTCTTTCTGAATTAAATCTTCCAGTGTTTTTCTCCGAAACAACCGTATACCGTAGTTTTCTCAGGCCACAGATTCTCCAGGCAACCGTATTTCTGGTGACACTCTTTGTTGTTGCCCCGCAAGCACAGGCTGCTGTAATCGTCCACACTGTTTCCGAACTTGTAACGACAATAAATGCAACCGCCCATGGTGGCGACAAAACCATCCTCATTGCCGACGGCACCTATATGCTGAACGGGCATTACCTGCGGATAACGACGGACGGCGTTACCGTACGCTCCCAAAACGGCGACAGAGAACAGGTTATCCTGGACGGCAATTATCAGACCACGGAGATCTTTCAGATTGTCGCATCAAACGTCACCATTGCCGACATGAGGCTGCAGCGGGCCCTGGATCATCCCATCCATGTCATGGCAACCGATGGCCATGACGTGACCGGGACAATTATCAATAACGTGCATATAATTGATCCCGGCCAGCAGGCAATCAAGATCAATCCCGACGGCAGCCGCACGCATTTCCCGGACAACGGACAAATCAGAGGGTGTCTGATCGAGTTAACAGCGACCGGCCGGGCCAAGGTATGGGAGCATAACAGTTCCTGTTATACCGGCGGTATCGACGGCCATCAGGCCACGGGATGGGTCATTGAAGATAACGAAATCCGCGGTTTCTGGTGCAGCGGCGGCCTGGCGGAACATGGTGTTCACTTCTGGTCCAATTCAAAGGGTACGGTGGTACAGCGCAATCTGATTGTCGACTGTGACCGGGGTATCGGCTTTGGCCTTGGCAGCAGTGGTCACATTGACGGTATCATTCGTAATAACATGATCTACCACGGGGCCGACCATGGACACAGCGACGTGGGCATCGGTCTTGAATCAGCAACAGGGGCCCAGGTGTACAACAACACGATTTTTCACGAACACCCGTATGCCAATGCCATAGAATACCGGTTCCCGGCAAGTAATAACCTGACCATTGTCAACAATCTCTGCAACCGGCTGATTACCTCAAGAAATAATGGAACAACGACACTTCTCTCTCATAATATCACCACAGCTGCGGCAGACTGGTTTATAGATGTGGGAAGCGGGGATCTGCACTTACGCTCGAAACGATCGGGGGTGACGAACGCAGCGCTCTCTCTGCCGGAACTGACCAATGATTTTGACGGCGGACAGCGGCCCATCGGACCAGCCCCTGATATCGGCGCCGATGAATATTCCGCACCAAAGCCGGACAAAGCAAACCTGAGCTGGCTGATACTGCTGATGGACTTGCCATGAAATATTTTTTTATTGGTTGCCGTTGTCACATGCTCTTTCTGCCGTGTTTCATTGGCCCATGCCGACGTACAGGCTCCGGTCCTGAAATGGAAATACGGCGGCTGTTATTCCTCCTTGTGTGAAACCGGCTGGTACTCCTCGCCTGCGGTTGCCGATCTTGACAATGACGGCTGCAGTGAGATTATTTTCTCCTCCCGGGTAGAGAAAACAAGTTCCGGTCTGCGTCTTGGCAAACTGCATATCCTTGACTGTCAGGGCAATCTGCTCCATGAACAGAACCTGCCGGCGCCCAAATCTTCCAGCCGCCATGAAAACGGCGCCCTGCCCGGTTCCGCAGGAGCGAACATCCAGTGGCAGAGCGTCCGCAACCGGAACGGAAGTCTTGGGGAGAAATCCGGAACCACTGCCCCGACCATGCTCCTGTTGTTACGCAGGCAATGGCCCCGTCGATCGTTCCGACGGGGCCGGCAGGCTGAAATCTTTTGTTTCCGTATCATCCCAATGGTTGTCCCCCTTTTTCATTCCCGTGGTCTGCTGGTCTGGAATTCACTATCATTTCAATCCACTGTAGCTATCTGGATGCCCGAATACTACCTCGGGCATGACGGATTTATCTCGTTACACCGCTCCTGCGGTATAACGAAAACCTTGGCGCTCTGCGCCCTGTTCCTGTTCTCACTGCCTGTTTTTTGCGTAAA
>CAZURY010000034.1:0-11106 GCA_964623145.1 uncultured Desulfobulbus sp.
TACAATTTCAATATGCTGTCAAGCGATTTTGTATAACCTCCCCCGTCGGCCCCCTCTTTACCCTGTTTTTGACCGAGGTTTCCGAAAACGGAAATGGTTTTGGGTCGCACCCGGAGCAAAATTATTATCCCGGCCTGTTATTTTTCAGGTTTTCCGGTTCACCGGCATGGCTGACCGCAAATTAAAAAAAATCAGGTTATCATCGCCCGAAGCCCATCGTTCCACAACACCGGCCTGGGCAACCAGCAGTTGTTTCAGGGTGCCGGGTTCGGCAGCCAGGCGCAGCGCCAGTTCCCTGGCAAAATAGTTGAGGAAACGCCCGGCAGCCTCCCTGCTGAGTTTTTTGCCGCCTTCCGGCGCTTCTTCAAAATCGGTTTCCCTGATAATCCGCAGGTTGATCATTCGTATAACCATCCTGTCCATCCGGTAACGAAACATTTCCTGAAGATCGCTGACCAGGGATTCGTAGCTGTCTTTGGCGCTGTGCAGGATGCCCAGGTACGGGTTAAGCCCCCTGGTGCGCACCAGCACGTTCAGCTTGCAGAAGAGGAGAAACGAGGCAAAATCAAGCAGGGAATTATACGGGTCGGCCCGCTGGTGACATATCCTGTTATCGACATGAAAATACGCATTCCCTGCCAGCGAGTTGACAGCGCTGAAGATCAGCCTGCCGGCGGCGCCTTCGTGTCCTCTGACCTGTTCCACGCTCTGACAGCGCTGCAGGGCGGCCAGACCCTGATCAAGTTTTCCGCATAATCTTTTGAGTTCCGGCTCCCGCCTTTCCTGGAGCCAGACCAGGTAGTTTTCCACCTTGGCGGTGACGATTTCCGCGGCAAGCCGGACGTTATCCTCCGGCGATAATGACTGATGACGGGCGGCATGGTCAGCGGATATTTTGAAGAAACGCCTTGAATCCGGTTTAAGGGTACTGACGTAATAGCCTGCCGGGGAGCAGAAGGAAACCGGAATATGCCTGCGTGAGCAGGTCTGCAGCAGTTTCGTGGAAAGGGTGCTGGAGCCGAAAATAACAATGCCGCTGATCCGGTGCAGCGGCAGCCGGGACAGCAGGGCGCCCCCCTTTTTTATGACCACCGAGCAGCCGTCTATCCCTAAAAATCCATACTGTTCCTGGATGAACAGGGTTTTTTTCAGCGCGGTCCGTTCAACAAATTCTTCGTCAATCATGGCCCCGAATTCAAGACCTAAAAAGGTAAAGCCCATGTCCAGCGGCTGCAGGCTGGTTTTTTCCTCCTGCAGGGTCAGTTTTAATGGTTCCAGCAGGGCCTTGATGTCGTTGAGCGCGGCTTCGCCTTCCTCTCGGCCTCGCACCATGATGATGCAGTCGTCGCCGTAACGGATTAAGCGGTAACCGAGTCCGGCCATGTTTTCATCAAACGAATCAAGATACAGGTTGGCTAACAGCGGCGACAGAGGGCTGCCCTGCAGCAACCCTTTGTTTCGCTCCAGCCTGCCGTCCGGCCCCTGGAGACCGGTTGTAATACACTGTTTGAGCAGGGCCGTTGTCTGCCGATCCGCCTCCGGCAGGCATGCGTGTAACTTTGCCGACAGGATGGCCCAGTCGATCTGGTCAAAAAACGAGGCAATATCCGTTTTCAGGGCATAGGAGAATCCCTCCCTGTACGCTTCAATAATCATCTTGCGCGCGGTCTGCCGGGATCTGCGGGGCCGATAGCCGACCGCGCTGTCTTCAAACATCCGGTCCAGAACCGGCTGCAATATTTTCAGCAGAAAATAGTGGACCAGATGGTCCCGGGGAGCAAGCAGGGCAATGGTGCGCAGGGTTCCGCCCTTTTTGGGGATGTCGGCGGTGGTGGCCGGGGCGGGCACATATTCGCCGTCGAGCAGGGACCGGTGCAGCTCTCCGATGGTCCGGTCCGGCTGCAGCAGCTCACCGGCAATGGCTTCCCGGTAATCACTGTGCAGGTCAAGTTCCTGCCGGCAGTGGATGAAAAATTGTCGGTCGGCAAGACGGTTGTCAAAAAACGGTTGTTCATTACGCAACAGGTAGCGGCCCAGGCCGAATGCCTTGCGCCGGCCGGCGTTCAGCTCGGAACAGATCAGCAGCAGGGGATAGACTGCGGCGATATCACCCTTGAGGTAGAGCGGGCCGATGGTGCCGTTGAGCAGCTGTTTGCCCTTTCCTCCCGGGGTTCTGGATCGTTCGTAATATTCCCAGTAACAGGGAAGCAGCCGGACACCGGACCAGGTCGCGGCGTCCACCTTGAGCCGGACCGGAAACAGTTCGGTAATCCTGAACAGGAGCTTGCGAAAAAAAACATCCCGGTCAATCAGGTGACGGCGGGTCCGTTCCCTGGGAGTAAAGGGAAACGGGGTGATAAAATCAAGACAGATTTCGTCCTGCCCGGTCAGGGGCTGCTCTTTGAGCAGTTCGGCAAGGTTGCGGCTGCGCGCAGGTTCGGTGCGAACAATGGAGAAATTGTTGCGCCGGTCCTGGAGGTGGACGGCCAGTGCCTTGACAAAGCTGTTGATCTGCTGCGGGGAAGATTTTGCAAAGACCAGCTCCAGCGGGTAGACCATGTTCTTCAGCACCCGGTCGCCCACCGGCCCGGCCAGGGGATGGTAAAAAAAATCGGAGAGGCCGACAGCGCCGGATGCCCTGGCAGCCTCTTTAAAAACAGCGGCGAAAACGGCCAGTGGATGCTGGCGGGCGTAGACATTGCGGGTATTGCGCAGTTCAACCCGCACGGTATGCCAGCAGAGATCAAAAAGCGGTGAAAAGGGGTCCGGGGCCATTCGTTTACACCACAAAGGCAAAGTCGTTATCCGCAGACGGCGGCACTTTGCCGAGACCAATTCGTTTGCTCACCTTGCTGACCCGGTAGATATAGATGAACCCGGTCTCCAGCTCCAGCCGGTCCAGCTCGTCGATCAGCCGGGCCTTTGCTCTCGGAGAGAGCAGACATTCAAAAACGGATTTCTGCACCCGGAAACCGTAACCGGTCAACAGCCTGCTGACCCGGCTCCGTTCCCGCTGGTTGCTGATATCGTAGGAGACAATGTATTTACCATAGGCGCTCATGGGAAACAGGGGCGAAGTCGTCAGCCGCCTTTCAGCCTGACCGTGCCGTGCCGGTAACCGTCGTCATCGCTGTATACCGGTTCAAGGCAGGGGAGTTCGTCCAGCTGCCAGCCCGGCGCAAGGTGATCGCCCCAGTCGACAAAATGCTGACCGAATCCCTTGAAGGAGCCATTTTTCTTGCCGTCGGCAGCCCTGGTGCGCCGCAGGACAATACGCTCCAGGTTGCCGGAGGGGTGTGACCGGTCTCCTTCAAGGCAAAGCAGATGATGGCGGGCGAGCCGGCTGCCTGGTTTCCAGGAAGCAATCCGCTCACAGGATATTTCCGCGCCGCTCACCTGCCGGTTGCCGCCGATCTTTAATATATCGCCTTTTACAAGCGGAAATTTTGTGTTCTTCCCTGCCTGCCAGTAAAGCAGCCCCTGGAGCCGAAAGGGACGGTTTGGGTCAAACCTGACTATTTCATGTAAAAACAGGCGGCCCAGATTGTCTGCTGAACCGGAAGAAAGTCTGGTTACCCCATGCCGGAAGGCCATGGGGTGCATGTCCGGCTGATTGACGGCCGCGCTTTGTCCTGTTTTTTTCTTCTGCCAGCAATAGCGAATTGCTCCGTCCGCTTGCCTGGACGGTAGAAAACCATATTCACCGTCACCCCCGTTGGCGATGAGACAGAAATGGCCTAACCAGCATTTTTCATTGAGTTGGCTGCCGAGTTCCCCCCAGTCTCCCGACCAGCGGCCGCTGCGCTTGAGAAAAACCGTCAGGGCCCCCCACAGGGTCCAGCCGGGCAGATAGGGGCGACCGGGCAAAACAAACCCCCACCTGCCGGAACCGACATGAAGATTACCGGTCAACAGAAAGGTAATTTGATACCAGCCATCTTTTTTTAGAACCGGGATATTTTTTTTGGGCTGTTTTTTATGAGCCTTCTTTCTGGGTCTTGGCATAATATTTCGCATAGCGCAGGCAGCGCATGAGGTCTTCAATCCGTGACCAGGTATCGGTTATTGGGACCGGTTCCATATCTCTCTTGATTTTTCCACCCACAACGCAGCGGATAAATCCACGTTCCTCGTCATTGGTGGCTATCCACAGATCCAACCCTGCTGGGCCGAGCTGCCGCAGTACAATCATGGCGCTGCTTAATATGGAAACCACGTTGCCCTTTTTGCTGTTTTTCCATTGGTCATACAGGGCAATGCCCTGGTTCAGACACCTGGGTTCCTGGTAAGTAAAAGAAGTCATGCGCTTTTGTCTCCGTCTGGTTCCGGGCGCTGCAACTGTTCCATCAGGATTGAACCAAGCCCCCTGGTCTGCAGGCCGCCGATACCCATGCGGGCCAGCCCCTCTCCGGCAAGATCACAGACCGCTTCCAGAGAGGACAGGTCACCGTCGGCCTCGAAACCGCTGTTATCCACGGATAAACGGCTGTAGAGCAGACTGTTGCGCGGCAGGGCTTCGTAACTGAACAGGGCGCCGTCGGCCACGGCTCCGGTTGCCGGATCAACCCGGTTGCAGGTGCGCCGTTCCAGGCAGGTCTCCACCACCCGGTAGAAGTTGGTTTCATCGAGCAGGATGGTATGGCCGGCAATGTAACGCCAGTATTTTTTATCAGGGAAGCATATTTCTTTTTCTTTTAGATTTTCAAGTATTTTTGAAACATCCTTATCTTCTGAACTCGCTTCCATGGCGCTGATTTCCATCCAGCCCACCACCAGCCGGCTGATGTCCGGGTTCACGGTCAGGGCAAGATCATCGGCCGGGTACGGACCGGATACCCACCGGCCGGAGGGGACGTTTTCCGGCTTCATATCCAGATACGCGGCAGCCCTGGCCGGGGTGGAAAACCAGTACGTTCCTCTGTTGGTCATGGCCGGAAAAAAGGCAAGCCTTGCGTCTCGGAACCAGATTCTGCCTTCATGACCTTTGATATCTTCGCCGCTTTTCAGCTTCAGGGAAGGATAGCCGAAGGCCCGGCACAGAGGACAGGTTTTTATTTTACAGAAGCTGTCTCTGGTCAGTTGCTCCTCTTCCATACCAGGGGCAGGCCCGTCCTGGGCTGCGGGCTGTTCACCCGGACAGGGCTTTTCCTTTTGCCCCTGCATCTTCAGTTTCCAGGCAGCATGGCCGCGAAACGCGCCCTTGAGCGCCGTGCCGGGGATGCGCGGCACCCCGGTTTCCTCTTCCCTGTCAATGGGCAGGTCGACCTCGCCCATGATGTTCTGACCCACCCCGATGTGAAGCGGATCAAGGGTAAACATCCTGAGCAGATGTTCCTTGAATAATGGTGATTCCGCCACCTCTTTCCTCCTCTGTATCATGTTTGCAAAAGCCGCTTTTCCACCATAGACGCCAGAAACAAAGCGCCGTTCATGCAGCTTTCGACCAGCAGGTTCCTGTCATCTTCTTCCATTGTTTCCCAGCCGCCGGGGCCGAAACGGGACGGGTCACGCCACAGTGTTTCCATGCTTCTGCGGAGAAACTCTTCTTTTTCCGGCTCGTCCGGGCCGGGCAGGTCATGGCGGCGCCACAGTTTTTCCCGGTGGGCAATGATGGAACGTAATCTGCGCCGCTGGGTCAGTGAAATACGGGATTCAAGCCGAAGAAGTTTTTTTATCTGCGGCCAGTAATCAAGGGGAATGTCGTGACATCGGCAGAGGTCAAGATCCTCCGACAAGACAGAAAGCTCGTCCAGGCAGAATCCGGAGTTGATTTCCACAATGGCCAGCCTGTTGTCCACCATGTAGACTGTCTGACAATCCGTACCGGAAAAATCACCGGCGAATTTCCATTCAGGAGGGGACAGGGCGGTCATGATATTGGCGTGGAAATAGTCATTGCCCTTGAAGTCTTCTAATACATCACCAGGCTGAAACTCCTGAACCCAGGTAAGGGGCATGGGATGGGTGAATTTTCTTTTCCTGCCCCAGGGGCCGCGCCCCGTGTCCGTCTGGCGAATCTGGTAGCGGCACAGGGTGTTTTGTTCCCGCCTCCGTACTGTTGTCTTCCGAAATTTCTTTTGCAGGCAGCTTTCTTTCAGCCTGCGGGCGCCATCCAGCACCAGGTAAACAGGCGCCCGGAAAGGAAAAATACACAGGGATACATGAAACGGCATCCGGCCGTTGACCCTGCCGAATTCCATGCTGAATTTTTCATACACCAGGTTAAGCGCCTTGCCCGCCAGGTTTGCCGGCAGGATAATCTGCATATCCTGGGGTTGCAGGAAAATGGTGCGCATCCTGTATGGCTGTCCCGACTCCCCTTTGCATGCCCCCTGTATCTCCTCCCTGAGCTCCTCCATAAAAAGAGTTGTGGTACGCCAGATACGGCGGAAACGACCGAATGAATTGTAGCGCTGATAATGATGTTGCCGCTCTTTGTTTAGGTTTGCCGCTGTCTGTTTCTTAGAGAAAGAGAAAATCCCGGAATTGGTCTCCTCGGCCAGCCAGTTGGCAAGATCAAAACCGACGGACAACAGCGCCATCCGGTTATCAGAAGAATATCGGGCCAGTTTTTCAATATCACCGATTTCATCCCCGGATACCCGGTGCCCCTGTACCCGTTGTTCACAGGTGTCGCATTTCCGATGTTTGCGGGTTCTGTTGCCCTGTTGCAGACTGCAGATTCCGCAGAGGTCGTCACTGATTTTCCCCGGTTGCGGGTCGCAGGGCTTGAAAAATCGGGTTTTTTCTCCATCACCGTCCCTGTCCGCTGCCATGGAAAGAAAGGATATCTCCCGTGACCAGTCAATGGCCTTTGCCAGCCGGTTGAGTTTTTTCAGAACCGGGGCATACCGGCAGCCGACCAGCAGTTCCCTGCCGAATAGTATTGGATCGGCTTTCAGCGCCTCCCTGGTTTTGTGGAAAAGCCACTCGACAAAATCAAGGCAGGATATCCCTTTCGCACCTCCTTTCAGCCACCGGACCCGGCCATCCTGATCATCAACAACCCAGCGCCGGGTCGGGTCACCCAGCATGGGCACAATGACATGCACACCGTGCTGGTCCCGGTACACCTCTCCGCCTACGGGATATTCATGGGTAAAGATCCGGACAAAAACATCAAACAGTTTCTGTACTTCTTCCCTGATTGCGGTAATGTCTTTCAGCTCCAGGGCCATGGCATCGAGCATGCCGGAGTTGACCGCGCAGGTAAATACGGCAAAACCAGTCTGCCCGCAGGGTGTTTCCGGATCGTCGGAAATATTCCTTGTCGGCAGGCAATACCGGATTGCCCGGTCTTCCGGCCTGACGGCTGTTTCCAGCGCCACCCGCGCTCCCTGGGCCACAGCCAGGGCAGCCGTGGACAGGGAGTGGTCGGCCAGGGTTACATCGTTGATGGGCCTGCTGGTGCGAATGATGGTTTGCCGGAAGGCCGGGGTCAGTTCTCTGCTCAGTGTTTCCGCCTGCTCCATGCAGTCGGTAATGTCCCGCACCTTAGCAGCTAAATCGACCGGAACAGCATTTTCAGCGGCATCTATTGCGACTTTCCGTTCATGGCCGAAGGGAGTGGCGATCAAAACCTTGTTATCTGCAACTGTCTCGGGCGTGTGGTGTCCATGGTATCGTTTGCCTATGGCGGTTGAAAACTGGTTTTCCGTCTCATATTGGGTGTCCAGTCCGTCAACCCCGGCCGTGCCGGCGGTAAAAAGCAGAAGCGCGGTGGCAGCCTTGTTTAACAGGTAACCCGGATAATCATGGTGGTATACAGCAAAATCATACCAGGAGGCAAGGGGTCGTGAGGTCCCGGATAAAGTCTGTATTCTCTCATTGTTATCACGACAGCATAACCAGACCTTGTCAACCGGGAAATCGAGTTTTTCGGGTTGGTCCGGCTGCCGGAAAAATCCTTTCCAGGTGATTATATATTTTTCCCTGGTCGGCCAGTAAAGGTCCGCATATTCATCAGGTGCCTTTGTTGTATGGTTATGGCCCAAATAGTCACCGGCAGGTCCCCCGCCTCCCAGCAGAGACCAGCGCAGGTAATCGGCAAAAATTTTGTCCAGGTCATGAAAAAAGGCGTTAATTCGCACATTGGCCAGGAATGGCCGGTGATCATGTAACGCCTTTTCAATTTCCCGGTGCCGGGATGGGGTTGGTACGGGCATGGTCGTTAGCTCCGTTCACAATCTGTGTCTGGAGTGATGCTGAGATCCGGACCGGCAGCGATTCGGCAGCTTACCAGTTTAATCCTGCCCCAGATGGAGGATTTGCCGCCGATGGCATCCTCATCGACCCATTTTGCCGTATCAATGAGTTTATCCAGGATCAGGGCGGCTGTGCCGGGGTCGGGGACGCGGGGCAGGTAATCGACCACCAGGCAGCAGCAGCCGCCCTTTTCCAGCACCTCGTAGGTGATGGGGCCGGTACTGCCGATGGCGCCGGTTGTTTCATTACGGGGCGCTATCAGGGCCGTGCCGACATCGGCCAATGGAAACAGGGCGTGGTGGAACTTGAGCTCACCTTTGCAAATATCATCCTCGTCTGCCGTCTCTTCCGGGTCTGCGGGGCCGAAGAGTACGGTCTCGGTATCTTTATCCGGCCATAACCGGCGAAACAGCCGTTTCCAGCCCCCGGCCCTGGCAATGGGGATGCCGGATATCCAGTCCCGGCAGAGATGGTTGTTGGGAACCGACTGGTTTGTCTCACCTGACTTTTTTTCCCTGCCTGCCCGGTCGCGGCCGGAGTAGAAACGGCTAATCAGTTCATAGTTGAGCAACAGGCGAAAGGAGCCCCCTGAACAGGCGGGCAGAAAAGGAGTGAGCGGCTCGCCGAATATGTCGTTGCAGTTTTGCCGCCGGAACGTCTCCTGTCTTCCATCGGTCTCCCAAGGAAGACGGAGCAGTTCTCCATGACGAACAGCTGTTATCTTCATGGCCTGGCCTGTTGGTGAAGTATCTGTTCATAGTTTTGCAAGCTGGCGTCAGGCAGGGCGCCTGCCGGAACCGGAACAACCTGCCCATTTTGTTTATCCAGGCGGCAGGCAAACCGGAGCCGGAGCAACCAGCCATTGTCCTGCTCTTTTCTTGTCGGGTGCGAGACATGGATATACCCGGCATAACCATTATTTCCGCCGCGTCCGAAAAAAGATTTTGGTGCGGCCCCGCCGCCCTGGTCGTCGTACAGCCAGCGGCGGATTTCATAGCCGATGGGGGGACTGCCGTTTGAGTTGATATGGTCAAGGCTGTTGCCATACCGTTGCTTTTTTATTTTTTCCCTCTTTAATTCGTTTTTTTTGTGGTTATGGGACGCTGAACTCCCCATATCCTGTTCCAATTGCTTTACCCGTTGAGCAGCATTCTGGAACTTTTGTTCATACATCTGAATCAAAACATTCGTCAGAGTCTGGTACTGGCTTTCTGTCAGGACAACATCTTTTGCCGCAAAAACCGGATTGTTTTTCGGCAAATTCTCTTTGGCCATCGTTTTCTTGTTTTCCTTAACCTCTACCCAGCCGAAGCCGTTTTGCGGGGCCGCGCCCAACCAGCCGTAGTGGTGGACAAAGGACATTAGGCTGCGGAGTTCCTTTTCAACTGTGGTATGGAACTGTTGTTCAAAGGCCGGGCTTTCCCGGTCCGGGGTGAAACGGAGGGTGAAATCCCATTGGTAGGCCGCCTGTTGTCCCGACCGGGCCGAAGCCGGTTGTTTATCCCTTGAAGCAGGATTTTCTATAGCCAGCCGGAACATCCGCTTCCAGCCGGTGCCGCCGAACAGGGCGACCACCGGCCCGACTTTTTCCAGACGCTTTTTAAGCCGCTCGGTCTTGTCCGGAATTGTTGCATCCGGCGCCAATTCAGCTGAATAAAACGGGTACAGGGGGTTTTGATTATCTGTCTCCCAGGCCTGCATGGCCTTGAGGAGCCAGTGCTGGTAGCGGAGGCTGCCCAACAGGCCGGTGGCAAGCAGCTCTGTATTGCGCCGGTCGTGGTCGCCGGTGACGATGGGGGTCAGGGAGTGGACGGAGAAAGAAAGAGCACTGGTCATGATGCCTGTTATTGTAACAGCAGCACAGGATGTTGCAAGGAGTTTTCCGGCAGGCGGGAAAAACACAAATATCCACGGGGAAAATAACTTTTGTCTTGATTGAGCGTTTAGCTCAATTTAGTGCCTTACTCCTCAGTTTCTGTCATAAAAAACAAGAAAATTTTCAGGCAATCACTATTGGGTTGCGGGTTTCCCCGCCTTAGGTAACAGAGGGATGCCTTAACAGCGAATATCGAATGTCTAACAAGGAATTTCGAACCGCAGAAGTGGAACTCTTGAGAAAACCCGGAAATGTTTCTTCTTTTCCGCCCGTTGTCTTCTGTTGTCCGCTTTCGCTCCACTCAAGCAGACCTACACGTTTCTGTCCTCTGGCTTCTGGCTTCTGAAACCCAGGACTGTCCCGGAGTGCCTGTCTGGCAAATGTTAATTCACTTGTAAGTAAGTTAGAGTCATAACCCAAGACTGTCCCGGAGTGCCTGTCTGGCCATGATGGAAGAATTGAAGGCAGAAACATTAAAAGAGTCATAACCCAGGACTGTCCCGGAGTACCTGTCTGGCGAAATGGGACTGTTTTATGGGAAAAGAAAATGGTCATAACCCAGGACTGTCCCGGAGTGCCTGTCTGGCGATTTTGGTCAGCCTGTTGTTGGTTTCTATCTCTTGTCATAACCCAGGACTGTCCCGGAGTGCCTGTCTGGCTTAAAAATTAATGTTCAATGGAGGTGTAATTATGGGTCATAACCCAGGACTGTCCCGGAGTGCCTGTCTGGCTTACCGATCCAACAAATAACGACTTCCACCTGCGTCATAACCCAGGACTGTCCCGGAGTGCCTGTCTGGCCAAAAGCCCCTTCCGGGAAGGCTTCATTGCTCGTCATAACCCAGGACTGTCCCGGAGTGCCTGTCTGGCAAAGAACAATTCCTAAAATCAATCAACAGTCATAACCCAGGACTGTCCCGGAGTGCCTGTCTGGCTTTATTGGTGTCGCCTCGGCCGTTCCGGTCGATTTGTCATAACCCAGGACTGTCCCGGAGTGCCTGTCTGGCTTTATTGGTGTCGCCTCG
>CAZURY010000035.1:0-11080 GCA_964623145.1 uncultured Desulfobulbus sp.
CCCAGGTGGGTCAGGCAGGTGGAGCAGAGGGCATATTGCCAGTTGTAGCTGTTAAACCAGGAAAATTCGTTTGTTGGTTCCCCCTGAATCAGGCAACCGGGCGCTCGTTTGTAGCAGCGTATTTCAAAGGCTGTTCCTGCCGGGTTGAAAAACACATGTTCATGTAACCCGTTTTTGGCCATACTTTCCAGGGGGGTGGTGACGGCGGCGGTGCATACCCTGCAGAGGATTGATTTTTCCGGCGAGACCTTTTTTCGGTCATCGTTTCCTGTATGTACAGTGGCGCTTTTTCCTCGACCCAGTTCAATTCGATAGCAATGTACGGGGTGTGGATACGTGCAATAATCAGTCTGTGGAATGATTGTAATACGTGACAATTGCATTGACCATGTCGGCAATGGTGTATTGGTCCGGCTGGATATCGACCTTAAGGCCATGTTTTTTGACGGTATCGGCGGTGATCGGTCCGATAACGGCAATTTTTACCGGATCCATGAGGCGGCGCAGTTCTTCTGTTGAAGCGGCATCAACCATGGTGAGAAAGTTGTCAACAGTGGAGGAGCTGGTAAAGGTGACCAGATCAATTGACCGCTCTTCCAGCCGCTCTCGTAATTCATCCTTCCGGCCCTGCGGCGGGACGTTTCGGTAGACCGGGGCAATCGTCACCTCTGCTCCGGCGCCTGCCAGCATCTCCGGTAGTATTTCTCTTGCCTTTTCAGCCCTGGGTAGAAGTATTTTCGTTCCTTTTACGCCGGTCTTGATCAGGGCTTCCGCCAACCCCTCGCCGGTAAATTTTTCAGGGATCAGGTCAGCTTTAAGGCCATAATTAAGCAGTTTTTTTGCCGTGGCCCTGCCAACGACGGCAATTTTGGGTCCGCCGAGGTTTCGGGCATCCATATTCTGTTCATAGATTTGCTTAAAAAACCAGCCGACAGCGTTCAGACTCGTAAAAAGGAGCCATTTATAGTCGCCGATGTTTGCAAGCGCCTCATCGAGTATCGTGTAATCAAGAGCGGGCTCCATGTTCAGGGTTGGGTATTCCAGGCAGTCTGCGCCGTTCTCTTCCAGCAGGGCGACCAGCTCGCTGGCCTGTTCCCTGGTTCTGGTGACAACGATGCTTTTGCCAAACAGCGGCCGTTTTTCAAACCAGTCAATAGAGGAGCGCAGTTTGACCACCTCGCCGACAATGATCAGCGCAGGAGGTGTAATATCTGCCTGCGTGACAATCTCGGTGATGGTTGCCAGGGTGCCCTCAACTGAATATTGTTCCGGGGTGGATGCCCAGCGGACAACGGCAACCGGTGTTTCCGGTGCACGACCGTTGTCCATAAGTTTTTTGGTGATAACGGGCAGGTTTTTGATACCCATGTAGATAACCAGCGTTCCTGCGCCGGTGGCCAGTTTGTCCCAGGCAATGTTGGATTCTTTTTTTCCGGGCGCTTCATGGCCGGTTATAAAGGCGACCGAGGCCGTGTATTCGCGATGGGTGATGGGTATACCGGCATAGGTCGCGGCAGCTGTGGCCGAGGTAACTCCCGGCACGACTTCAAAGTCAATGCCGGCGGCGACCAGTTTTTCAATTTCTTCGGCGCCGCGGCCAAAGATAAAGGGATCTCCGCCCTTGAGGCGAACGACTTTTTTTCCGGCCAGGGCAAAGTCAATCAGCAGAGTATTGATTTGCTCCTGGGTGAAAGCGTGCAGGCCGCCACCTTTTTTTCCGGCATAGACCAGCTCGGCTGTTTCCGGAGCATGGCGCAGCAGTTTGGGGTTGGCCAGATAGTCATAAACCACCACCTCGGCGCGCTCCAGTAGATATTTTCCCCGCAGGGTGATAAGTCCCGGTGCGCCGGGACCGGCGCCGACGAGGTAGACCTTGCCGGCCCGCCTTGATACCTGTTTGTTCATGGCTCTGTTTCCCGATAAACCAGCATGGCTGGACCAGATTTGTTAACGTCACAGCTACAACAGATAAGCGAAGACTTCGAAGTATGAAAATCAACTGGAACGATATCGATCAATGGTCAATTTCCTGATAAACCTGATCAAGAATTGCCCGACCGCCCTGTTCAAGAAGTCTCTCGGCAAGGGATTTTCCCAGTTCGTCGGCCTGTTCCAGTGGCGCGCTCTGCTGCTCACGTAACACATTGGCGCCATCTACACCGGCAATCAAACCGGTTAATGTAACGGTATCGCCGCTTAAAACAGCGTGGGCGCCGATCGGTACCTGACAGCCACCTTCCAGGCGCAAAAGAAATGCGCGTTCGGCTGCAACCGTTATGGCTGTCCGGCGATCGTGGAGAAATTGCATACCTGCAAGTAACTCGTTGTCTGACTGGCGCAGTTCAATGCCCAGTGATCCCTGACCAATGGCCGGCAGCATCTGTTCAGGGGTGAAAAGGGAGGTGATCCGGTTCTGAAAGCCAAGGCGGTTCAGACCGGCCCCGGCAAGGATAATGGCATCGTATTGTCCTTCGTCAAGTTTGCGTAGCCTGGTGTCCAGATTGCCGCGCAGATCTTCAATTTTCAGATCCGGCCGCAGGGCGGCGAGTTGCGCCTTGCGCCTGAGACTTGATGTGCCGATGGTCGCCCCTGCCGGTAGTTCTTCAAGTGTGTTATGTCGGACGGAGATAAACGCATCCAGCGCTGTCTCCCGTGGAGGAATAACGGCCACATGCAGGCCGTCAGGCAGATCGGTCGGCACATCTTTCATGGAATGAACGGCAAGGTCCACGCGTCCATCAAGCAGGGCATCCTCGATCTCTTTGACAAACAACCCCTTGCCGCCCACTTTGGCCAGCGGCACATCAAGAATTTTATCTCCCTTGGTTGTAATTTTAACGAGTTCCACGGTCGTGTCCGGATACTGGGCCTTAATCTGGTTTTTGACCCAGGTCGACTGGGTGACCGCCAGCAGGCTGGCTCTGGTGCCGATTTTTATGATTTTTTTCATTTAATTATAAAAGGATAAAAAATATTTAAGCTACTGTTCAGTGCGGATTGATCAGGCACCCTTGTATCATGTTTTTGCTAACTCGTCCAGTAAAGCGGCGGCAAAAAGGGGAATCATCAGTTCGTGATGGCCGGTGAAGTTAAAACCGCGACCGCCTTCGAGGGTGGGGCGATGGACCACATTGGTGGCCGGTCGATAATGACGGATAAAGTCAAAATTGGCTGTGGTAAGATTATCTACTGTATACCCAAGATTTCTGACCACGGTCAGGGCCTTGAGAAAGACCTCGGGCAGGAGGACTGCAGAGCCGATGTTGAGGTAGGCCCCACCTTCAAGTCTGCTGACAAGGCGGCAAAAGAGGCGAAAATCGTAATGGCTGGTTTTACCGATGGCCCCTCCGTCGGCGTCCGGGTGGATATGGATGATATCAGTGCCTATGGCCACGTGCACTGTAACGGGAATGTCTAGTTTACAGGCCTGGGCCAGCAGGCTCTGGTCGTTGTGGGGAAAATCATGTTCAAGCAGGGTTTTGCCCACTGCCTCACCCATGCCGATATTCTGTTCGGCACCCTTGTTGATCGCCTGATTAAGTATCTGTCCGGTTTCACGGGCCGCTCCAAATGCGCCCTGACCAAGGACGTCGGCGACTTCCTCAGAGGTGCGTCCGACCATGGCTATTTCAGCATCATGAATAATGCCGGCGCCATTGAGGGCAATGGAGGCAAGGAGGCCTCGTTTCATCAGGTCGATGAGAATGGGATTCAGTCCGACCTTGATGACATGCGCGCCCATGCCCAGCATTACGGGATGATTGTCCCGTATTGCCGTTGCCACTCTTGTGACAAGCTCCGGGAAATCTCCGCCGGCAAGCTGGGTCGGCAGGGCGGCCATGAGTTCGCTTATCCGCATGCCCGGGCTAAGCGGTTCTGCAAAGTCGTCAACACTGACTTTGGAATGGCGATCATACACTGAATAAGTGGCAAGCTCGGAAAAATCAAGCGGCTGAAGCGGACGTGTGGGCATGAGGAAAACCGGAGGAAGAGTGATCAGAAGGCCTGATTGTTGCCAAACATGCTGGTTTCCACCATTTCACAGAGCAGGTGCTCGATCCAGAGATGGGCCTCCTGGATATGGGGGGTGGAGTCCGAAGGTACATTAAGCACCAGGTCGCAAATGTCACTCAAATCGCCACCGGGATTTTTTGAACCACCGGTCAGGGCAATGGTGCGTAACCCTCGTTCCTTGGCTGCAGTCATACCCTTGACCACGTTTGCTGAAGTGCCGGAGGTGGATATGCCAAGGGCAAGATCTTCCGGCTTGGCCAGGGCTTGTACCTGCTTGGCAAAGACCTGGTCGTAGGAGAAATCATTACCGATGGAGGTCAGTATCGAAGAGTCCGTGGTCAGGGCCAGGGCAGGGAGGGGACGTCTGTTGATGAGGAAGCGATTGACAAATTCAGCAGCCATATGCTGGGCATCGGCAGCGGAACCGCCATTACCGAAAATAAGCAGTTTGCCCTCATCTTCAAAGGTTTCTCTGATCCAGCCGGCAGCAGTGACAAGCGCATCGGCTGATTCCTTGGCAAAGGCTTCCTTTGCCATGATAGACTGCACCAGATTCATGGAGATAAGTGTTTTCATGGCTCATAGAATGAAAGAAAAAACATGGACTGTCAAATAAAAAAGGCGTTTTCATACCAATGTATGAAAACGCCTTGCCCGTAATTCTGCCTGAAAAGCAAAAAAATGAAACCTAAATCCTGCAGTTGTTCGTGCGCAGAGAACGTTGAGGCAGGTGGAAATGCAGGGAAGCGCTCCATTTTCGGCGCAGGTGTATTGAAATACATCGAGCACGAAAATGGTGAAGCTGACGCAGCAGGTTTGCCTGTATCGACGTTCGAATGCCGGACAATTGCAGGGTTTAGGAGATTTACTTTATCTGGCTGAGGATCTCCTCGGAGATTTCCTGGATACCCTTGGAGCCGTCCACGGAGATAACCTTGGCATCACTTTTTTCTTTAAAGTAGTTAACCGCGGCCATGGTGCCGGTTTTGTCATCATAGTAGATGTTATGGCGTTTGTTGATGGCCTCTTCATCCTGGTCATCGGCGCGGGTGGAAAGCTCGCCTCCGCAGACCCGGCAAACCAGTTTACCGTCTTTTTCCACCGGTTTAATGGCTTCAAAAGCAATGTGATTCGGGTGATTCGGATCGTTGGCGCAGAGTCTGCGGCCCATGATCCGTTCTTTGGCGATCTCTCGATCCAGTACAATCTCAAGGACATAATCAAGGGGCATGCCGGATTCTTTCAATGCCTTATCCAGGGCTTCAGCCTGGGCCAGAGAACGGGGAAAGCCATCAAGTATCCAGCCGTTTCCTTTTGATTTTCCAAGGGTCTCCAGGACCATGGGAATGGTGATCTCATCGGGAACCAGGTCGCCGCGTTCAATATACTCTTTAGCCTTTTTGCCGAGCTCGGTGCCGCCTTTGATGTGTTCACGGAAAATAGCGCCGGACTCGATATGATCCAGACCATATTTTTTCGCTACAATAGCACCCTGGGTGCCTTTACCACTGCCGTTTGGTCCAAAAGCCAGAATGTTCATAAACTCATCTCCCATGCATTAAAAAATTAAATAATACTCTCTCCATTGGAGGAGGCGTAACCAGCAGATTGTGTTGGTCATGCAGAGAGGCGAAAAAAATGAATGGCCTCTCATTCAACAGCCTACTATAGCGTACCTTCCCCGGTTTGGCTATCAAAATATGTCGCTATTATTTTTGACAATGGGGCCGAAAGAGGGTACAAATTGGCGGCAAGCAATAGGTTTGCGGCAAGAATAAATTCAAGGAAATAAACAGATAAATAGAACTGATGAAAGAAATAAAGGTAGGACTCATAGGATTTGGAACCGTCGGCAGCGGCCTGGCTGAGGTTCTGCTTGCTCAGCAGCAGAGACTTGAAAAACGTAGTGGCCTTTCCGTGCGGCTGGCGGCGGTTGCCGACATCAATATCCAGGAATTACCGCCGCAGTTTGCCCGGGTTCGTTTAAGCAGAGACGCGGCTGAACTGATTGGGGACCCGGAAATAGATATAATTGTTGAGTTGATCGGCGGTATTCAGCCGGCCAAGACCTTTGTCATGGATGCCATTGCCGCCGGTAAACACGTTGTGACGGCAAACAAGGCCCTGCTTTCACAGGAGGGAAAGGATATTTTTGCAGCTGCGGCGGAAAATGGCGTTGAGGTGGGTTTTGAGGCCAGCGTCGGCGGTGGTATTCCGGTTATTAAATCACTCAAAGAGGGGTTGGTGGCCAATAAAATTCTTTCCATCATGGGGATTATGAACGGGACGGCCAACTATATTCTGACCCGTATGACCGATGAGTCCATTCCCTTTGATGTGGTGCTTAAAGATGCGCAGGAGCAGGGCTTTGCCGAGGCTGATCCCACCTATGATATCGAGGGTATTGATACGGCTCATAAACTCGCCATTCTCATGACCATGGCCTACGGTATGAACATTACCCATAACGATATCTCCACCGAGGGTATTTCCCGGATCAAACCGATGGACATTGATTTTGCCCGTGAATTTGGCTGTCGGATCAAGTTGTTGGCGATCAGTCGCAACCACGATGACCATGTGGAAGCCAGAGTTCATCCGACCATGGTGCCGGAGACGCACCTGCTGGCCAAAATTGACGGGGCATTCAATGCCATTCATTTCACCGGCGACATGGTGGGTAATGTTCTTCTCTATGGTCTCGGCGCCGGCAAGATGCCCACCGGCTCCGCCGTTGCCGCTGATATCATGGATATTGCCCGTGATATTCATGCCGGGTCCATCGGCCGGGTACCTTCATTATCTTATCTACCGGAAAATATCGGCGAGCGACGAATCACCCCCATTGATGACCTGTCCTGCCCTTATTATTTCAGAATATCGGCCAGGGATGAACCGGGCGTGTTGTCTACTATTGCCGGTATACTCAGTAAAAATGCTATCAGTATTGAATCCGTCATCCAGAAAGGCCGGCAGGAGCGTGGTCCGGTGGCCATTGTTATGCGTACCCATACCGCAAAAGAATCGGCGGTCAGCGCTGCCCTGCAGGAGATAGATAATCTTGAAGTGGTCGCGGAGCCGACAGTGAAAATACGGATGCTTGAAGATGAATAATCCTCTGCCTCTGAAGTGCGAATGAAATATGTTCTGATCATTGGTGACGGCATGGGTGACGAACCCATTGCAGAGCTTGGCGGCAAGACACCGCTTGAAGCCGCTGCCACGCCGGTAATGGATCGGCTTGCCCGTGCGGGTGAGCAGATGTTGGTGCGTACGGTGCCCCAAGGCTATCCGCCGGGAAGTGATGTGGCCAATCTTTCGTTACTTGGGTATGAGCCGGAGAAGTATTATACCGGCCGGGCGCCCCTTGAGGCCGCTTCCATGGGTGTTGATCTTGGAGTCGATGAACTGGCCTTTCGCTGCAATCTTGTGACTGTGGAGCGCCGGGGCGAACGGATGATGATGCGGGATTACAGCGCCGGTCATATAACAACGCCGGAAAGCACGGCTCTGATAACAGCGGTTGAGGAGCATTGCGGGACAGATCGGTTGCGGCTGTATCCGGGCATCAGTTACAGGCACCTTCTTGTCCTTCAAGGGAAACCGCCCGCGCTGACAACAGTCCCGCCCCATGATTACCTGGATCAGGATGTAACCGACCTTTATGCAGAATACCTGCGGGTTGATTATCTGAAAATATTGATGGAAAAATCGGCGGCAGTGCTCGCTGATCATCCGGTTAATCGGGAGCGTATCCGGCAGGGAAAGAATCCGGCCAATTCACTCTGGCTCTGGGGCGAGGGTAAAAGTCCGGACATGCCGACACTGTCGGAGCGGTTCGGTGTCACCGGCGCCCTTGTCTCAGCGGTTGATCTGCTTAAGGGCATAGGAGTTTATGCAGGCCTTGCCGTGCCTGAAATTGAGGGAGCAACCGGCTACATTGACACTAATTACGCCGGCAAGGTCAAAGCGGCGCTGGCTGCACTTGAAAAGGGGGATATGGCAATCGTTCATCTTGAAGGGCCTGACGAAGCCGGCCATCAGGGCATCCTGGCCGATAAAGTCCAGGCAATTGAGGATCTGGATGCAAAAATTATTGCTCCGATTCTTCATGAACTGGAAAAAAAAGAGGGGCCTTTTCGGATGGTCGTCTGTATGGATCATTACACGCCGCTTTCTCTTCGGACCCATGTCGACTGGCCGGTTCCGATTCTGTTATATGACTCCGAAGGTGTCGTCCGGGCAAGTGGACGTAGCTACAGTGAGGCTGGCGCCGAAAAAAGCGCTGCTGAAAATGAACTCGCTCCGGTAGGCGGAGCGATCTTTTTTGATCGTTTCATTCTTGGAGCAAGGGAATGAGCAATCTACAACTTACCATGAAGAGTCCAGTTTACCGGACAACCTATCGGGTGATTTATGGAGATACCGATGCCGGCAGTGTGGTCTATAATGCCAACTATCTCCGTTTTTTTGAGATCGGCCGCACGGAAATGATGCGCAGCTGGGCCATGCCCTATAATGAGATAGAAAAGTTTGGTTTAATCCTGCCGGTTACCGAGACCTATCTGCGCTATAAAGCGCCGGCCCGCTACGACGACATGCTGACCATCAGCGTTTCCCTGGCTGAAATAAAGAAAGTCTCCTGCCGCTTTCATTATCGTATTACCCGAAGTGGAGGTGAAAAAGAACAACTGCTGGTCAAGGGTTTTACCAATCATGCCTGTGTTAATCGTCAGGGACGATTGACCCCCCTGCCTCCGGAAATCCGCCAGAGAATAGCCGGGATTTGGGAAGGCGGAAAAGAAAAGAAAAATAGTGGTTGCCATTGACAAAAAAGAGTCCATGGTATATATTGCTGATTGCAACGCGGGGTGGAGCAGTCTGGTAGCTCGTCGGGCTCATAACCCGAAGGTCGGAAGTTCAAATCTTCCCCCCGCTACCATGAATATTCAAGGACTTACGGCTTATTGCTGTAAGTCCTTTTTTTTTGTTGTTTTTGTGAAGAAAGGTAAGCTCAATGAAAAACCCGGATCGGAATACAGTCTCACAGCTTGAGTCGCTGCCGAACATTGGCGGGGTGATGGCCGGGGATCTTCGAAAAATTGGTATTCAGTATCCGTCCGAGCTCAGAGGGAAAATTGCTTACCGGCTGTATGACGCATTGTGCATGATTACCGGGAAAAGACATGATCCCTGTGTGATTGATGTGTTCTTGTCTGCGATTGATTTTATGGAAGGTGGCCAGGCAAAACCCTGGTGGAAGTATACTGCTGTTCGCACAATATTTATGACGGGGCCGTCAGTGTCCTGCGGCCAACGCCGCTGGAGCATTGTTTGAACACAGGTTTGTACAATTCCCGGCTTGCAACAATACTGCTGGCAATTTTTGCCTGTTTACTCTGGTCTACGGCCTTTGTCGGCGTAAAAATCGGTCTGCGCTATTCAGAACCCTTTTCATTTGCCGGCGTCCGTTTCATGCTGGCCGGCTTACTGTTGATACCTTTCTGGTGGAAACGGCGCCCTGCCTTTTCTGAAATTCGCAGAAATCTGCGGGTGATTATTCTGGTCAGTTTTTTTCAAACTTTTTTCATGTACGGGCTGTTTTATCTGGCCATGACCATGGCTTCCGGAGCAATTGCAGCTATCCTGATCGGGGCTTCTCCGCTTACGGCAGCAGTTGTGGCCCACTTTTCTGATGCTGATGACCATTTGACACTCCCTAAAACAATCAGTCTTCTTCTTGGCATGGCAGGGATTGTCATCCTCAGCCTTAGTCGCCATCCCTGGGCCTCCCCGGAAGGCCTTCGCGAATTTATCGGTATCGTACTTCTCTTTCTCTGCACGGTTTCCAGTGCGCTCGGGAACGTGCTGGTGGCTGGGGAGAGAAGTGACATGGACCCGGTATTTTTTAATTCCGTGCAGATTTTTCTTGGAGGCTTTTTTTTATTTTTCATTGCCCTCTTTATAGAGAAAACATCCTTTTCCAGCTATCCCTTGCAGTATTACCTGGCCCTGGGGTGGTTGTCCTGTCTTTCCGCAGTCGCCTTTACTCTCTGGTTTGTGCTGCTGCAACGGCCAAATGTAAAGGTCTCTCAACTCAATCTCTGGAAATTTATCATCCCGGTTTTTGGCGCAATTTTCAGTTGGATCCTTCTTCCCGATGAGTCCCCTCATCTTTCTTCGATTTTTGGGATGATTGTCATAGCTGTTTCCATTCTCCTTTTTTACATCGGGGATGCGCAAAAGACGGATGGCAGGATCCAGCGACATTGAATGCCCAAACTTGATTCTTTCTCGATAACCCTTCTGCAGCAAGCAGAATAGGTAAATATACCTATTTAAAAATGAGTAATGTCATCAATTGTATTTATTTGTTCTTTTGTTACATTGATGTTGTGAAATTTTCTTGGGGCGCAGCAGGTTCTGCGAATTTGTATTTTTTATTTGAGGGAGATGTGAAGGATGAACAAGAATGATTTGGTCGATTCTATCGCCAGTGCTGCCCAGATCAGCAAGGTAGCTGCGGAAAAGGGTCTTAACGGCTTGCTTTCATCAATGGCCGAGGCCATGGAGGATGGAGAACGGGTAACCCTGGTAGGATTTGGTAGCTTTACCATTGTCGAACGGGCCCCCCGTCTTGGCCGGAATCCCAAGACCGGAGAAGTTGTGCCCATACCATCGCGTAAGGTGGTAAAGTTCCGTCCGGGGAAAAGGCTTTCAGAAAAAGTACAATAATTTCAGGGAACGCCGGTAGCCCGGCGTTTTTCTGCCGCTTCCGGCCTGTTGTTCAACGGGCTTTTTTGCCGCATGGAGCCTCTTTCGTCTCTGCCCAGGAGATGAAAGAGGCTTTTTTTGTTTTATTTATAGAGTCCGTAAATGGATCAGTCTGGCTGGACCGGATTTTTAACGTCACAGCCACAACAGATAAGCGAAGACTTCGAAGCATGAAAATAGCCAGCATCGGCATCACTTCGCGGGCGATTTTCGGATAAACCATCATTCCCGGCGTGCCGGGCACAACAAAGGATGAAACAGAAGCCCAGTGTGTAAATTCACAGTTATAACG
>CAZURY010000036.1:0-11005 GCA_964623145.1 uncultured Desulfobulbus sp.
ATTATCTGAAAGCCGCCGGTGTCATGGCCCGCAAATTATACCGATACCGGGATGCTCGTCCTTTACTTGAAAAGCTTGTTCAACTGCTTGAAAAGCAGGATGAAAACAGCGTTGAACTTGCGCTTGCCCGACGTGAACTCGGCTATACCTATGCCTTAAGCGGCGGACTGAAGCAGGCTGGACCCCTGTACAAACAGGCCATGAAAACCATTGCCGATGGTCTCGGAGCCGAGCATCTTGAAATGGGACTCAGCTGGAGCCAGATTGCTGAACTGCAGGAAGCTAAAGGTCAATATGAGCAGGCGGAACCGACCTATAGCAAAGCCCTTGCCATCATGGAAAAGGCATTAGGCCGTGAACACCCGGCCCTTGATCACATTCTTGAAAAGCTTGCCGGTCTGAATGCCGAGCTCGAAGAAGATGATAAGGCGGCAATATTATACCAGCGCCTCTGCGGCATACGTGAAAAATCATTGGGCATGGCACACCCCAAACTGGCGATGGCTTTGCAGAATCTTGCCGAATCATACCGGCTGCAGGGTCAGTATGAAGCCTCGGAAGATGGTTACCGGAAGGCCCTTGCCATCATGGAGGAAAATCACGGCAATAATCATCCTGCCGTTGCCGCTGTTCTTCAGGAATTAGCAAAACTGTGCAGTCGGCAAAAGAAAAATGATGAAGCCGAGCGTTTGCAAAAACGGGCATCGGAAATTTTTGAACGATCCATTCAGAATCGAGAAGAAAATATCAATGAAGAAGACCTGAACCTGCAGGCAAAGTAGTTTTTTATTGTCTGGCAAGGAACCCCGCTGCCACAACTTTCTTTGCTCCCGATGCAGGCACCACGGTGGCGACATGGTTGACTGTTAAACTCAAAGCTCCAAAATCCCGTTCAACAATACCTGTCAGCAGCAAGGGAGAGCTTCCGTGTAACAGGTGACAGTATTTCTGATAGATGTCCGGAAAAATCGTACACTCCACCTGTGCAGTTTCATCTTCAAAGGTTAAAAACTCCATGGGCTTTCCGCTTTTGGCGCCCACTATCTTGCCGGTAACGGGCCAGCCCAGGAATGTTATTTTTTCCCTGCCGGCGGCAAATTTGTTGAGATCATGGGCCAAAATGGTTCCTAAACGCTGCCGTTGCCGGTCAAACAGGCGAATGGGGTGGGTGTGACAGAGAAAACCCAGCGCCCGGTATTCGTTGCGCAGCCGTTCCATCGGATGCTGTCGGGGTAGGTCCGGCGGTGAACCGGCACGGGGTGGAAAGAGCCGACCGACCGCAAATGTTCGACTCTGTTGCCACCAGGCGAGTTGATACAGCATTGTGCTTCTGTCTGTTGTTTTTTCGACCCTATCCAGAGCGCCGGCATGAATGAGCGCCCTGGCTTCATCATCATCGGGCCTCACCCTCTGGAGAAAGTCGAGCATTGAGGCAAAATTTTGTTCACCATCCTGTGTATTGCGTGCCTGCACAATACGTCTACAGGTTGCATCACTGAGTCCCGCGATCGCCATCAGGCCGACCTGCAGTTTTTTCCCGTGACCACACCACGCAATTTTACTTGTATTGACATCGGGCGGCACTATGCGCAGTCCCATCCGGCGGGCTTCGGATACATAGGCAAAGGTCGAATAAAATCCGCCCTGGTTAGAGAGGACGGCTGCCATGAATTCCGCTGGAAAATGTGTTTTTAAATAGGCGGCCTGAAACGACACCCTGGCATAGCTTGCCGAATGCGGCTTGCAGAAGGAATAACCGGCAAAGCTGAGCATCATTTGCCAGATGCTTTCCGCATCCCTTTTGGGAAGATGTTTTTCCCGGGCAGCCTGGAAAAAACGGGCCTGGAAGTCGGCCAGCTGTTTTTCTTTATCTTTTTTGGCCATGATCTTGCGCAATCTGTCGCCCTCTTCCGGCGAAAAGCCAAGCTGGACCGCAACCCGTGAAACATCCTCCTGGTAAACCATGATGCCGTGGGTCTCGGCCAGGATATCAGCAATCAATGGATGCAGCGGCTGCCAGTTTTCGCCGTGCAGCCTGCGCAGGTATGTGCGGATACAATCATTGGCAGCCGGCCTGATAATGGAAGAGTGAATGACCAGATGTTCAAAATCGCCCCGGCCGGCCTTTTTTTGTAAGAGGCGCATGGCCGGACTCTCAATATAAAAGCAGCCCATGGTTTGACCGTTTTTTATCAATTGCCTGGTCTTGGTATCATCTTCGGGCAGCCACCTGTTTTCATCAAGCTGTACGCCTTTTGCCCGCACGTCTGCCAGGGCGTCCCTGATGACGCCAAGACTCCGGTTGCCGAGCAGGTCAATTTTGACCAGTCCGGCCTGCTCGGCTCCATCCTTGTCCCACTGGATAATGGGCACGCCCTTGGCAGCCTGCTGCACCGGCACGTAGTCGGTGATCGGAAGAGGCGTGATGAGCACCCCGCCTGGATGAACGGACAGGGTTGTCGGGGCGCCGATAAGTCCCTGGGCATGACGCAGTATTTCCGGCCAGGGATGACTGAAAGAACAGCGTTGCAGACGGGGCGTGTTGCGAAGTTGCGGAAGAAGATCACCGCGTGAATCATGGTGGAAATGAAAACCGGAAAGTCTGTGGGTGATTTTGTTGATCTCAGCGGCTGGAACACCAAACACCTTGGCGGTCTCACGGATGGCTTTGCGTGGCTGCATGGTAACCATATTGCTGACCATGGCGCAGCGGCAGCCGTAACGTTTGAATACCGATTGCAACACCTGATCCCGTTCATCCCAGGCAAAGTCGATGTCGATATCCGGGGCATCCGTACGGCCCGGATTGAGAAAGCGCTCAAAGTAGAGGTTATGGCGAATGGGACAGACATTGGTAATAGAGAGGCAGTAACTGACCAGGGAAGCAGCGCCTGATCCGCGACCGCAGGTCCTGGACACGGGCCTGACAATATCTCTTACTACAAGAAAATATCCGGAAAATCCCATGTTCGCAATGACTTGTAATTCATAGTTCAATCTTTTCATTACCTTTTTGGGTAAAGGCGATCCATAACGTTGTCTGGCTCCATCCAGGGCAGCCTGTTGCAGTCGACAGTCGGCTTCCCGGGGGGTAAGGTCTTTGTATGGCGGCAGAACCAGGCCGAATTCAGGTTGACGAAATATGCACCTCTCGCTGACGGCATGGGTATTGTGCAGGACTTCCGGCCAGAGCTGGTACCTGTGTTTGTATGCCCTGTGGCTGAGCAACCATTTTTCTTCATTTATCCGCTGGTCGGCGGGCAGCCGTGAAACGGAGCTGTTACCAGCTATGGCTCGCAGGATTTGCTGTTTTTCCGCCTCGCCTTGCGCAAGGATATAGGTGTCGGCCACGGCCACGGACGGGAGGCCCAGTTGACCGGCAAGTTTGCGCAGGTCGCTGTTATGCTGATTTGGACGTCCTGTAACGGCAGCGCCTGTGTCCAGTTCCATTTCCCGCCACCTGGTCAGCAGGTTTCTGTTGTCGGTCAGCAGGACAAGTCCGTGCAGGCGGTTGTCTGCAATGGTATGCAGCGGTGTTTTGCGCTGTCGGATGGCGGAGACCAACCGGCAAAGATTGGTATATCCCCCGGAAGTTTTCACCAGGCAAAAGGCTCGCTCATCGTTGCTGCGCAGTTCAGCCCCGATAATGGGTCGGATTTTATGACGGTTACAGGCGTTTACAAAATCCCAGAGTCCATAGAGATTATTGATATCGGTAAGGCCGATGGCCCCATAGTCAAGTTGTCGTGCTCGTTTACACAGGGCATCGCAGGAGGTTGGCGACTGCAGTAGGGAGTAATGGGAGTGCAGGCCAAAGGGGATCATTGCATGACTCCTTTGTAGAGTTTTGCCTGTCCGAACCGTTCATGTATTTTATCAATAGTTTTGTTTAACTCAATATTTTTTCGATTTTTTTTATTTATATCGTGGAAGAGAGAAAGCTGATGCATCCGGGGGAAAATATCCCTGCAGCCAAGACTGATGCTGCGAATGCGCACCCGTCGCCGCCAGCAGCGAAACAAACCGCTGATTGCCAGCTGTTCCAGATCCTGGTCCAGAAAAATGGGAATTTTGCAGGCTGCCTGGCGTGTGCAGGATATGGTGTCACTGTAGAGCAGTTTTATTCTTATTTTGCGGCAGGCCAGTTTTTGTCTGCGCAGGGCAAATCCTGCCTGCCGGGCCAGATGCAACAGGGCAGGGCGGATGATTTCTTCTCTGTTGCTGTCCTCTGCCAGGAATTGCTGGAAAAAAAATTGTTTTTCCGCACGGGTCGGATCCTGAACCGGATCCTGACCTGGCGTATGGTCAACACCCTGCAGGGAATGGTAGAGGACATCAGCCTGCCCGCCGCAAAGAATGCTCAATTCCTGCAGAGACAGGGTCGCTGCCTGGCCGATCCGTGAGATGCCGACCTCGCGCAAGCGACGATACTGCCGGGGCTTCAGGGTCGGCAGCAGAGACAGGGGCAGGGGGGAAAGAAATGCGTGTTCCTCGCCCCCGGCAACAATGTATTCGCCGCTTGGTTTGACGATGCGGCTGGCTACCTTGGCAATGAGTTTGTTGGGGCCGACCGACCAGATGGGATCAAGGCCCGGATCATTGCGCAGGGTTTTGCGGATGCGCCAGCCGATATCCGGCGGCGGCCCGAAAAGTCTGTGACTTCCGGTTACATCCAGGTAGAGATGTCCCTGGCCATGGGCGCGCTCCACCTGTGGGCTGTAGCGCAACACACGACGGATACAGCATTGCATGGCTTTTTCATAATCTTCGGGCCGTGGCGGCAAAATATTGGCTCTGCGGCATCGTCTGCGGGCATAAATGAGCGGCATGCCCTTGCGTACGCCGTCCTGATAAGCCTCTTCGCTCATGTCATAGACAGTGGCCCTGACGGCTTGCGGCGCAATAATCAAAGGCCTGCCCCGCAGGCTGTGATCCTTCAGGCGTTCCACGGCCACGCTGAAATCGGCAATGTTCAGGTGGATGATTGTTCTCTCATGCATAAATGTACGGGTAATGTAAAGTTATCAGCCGTGTGGAGAGAGATGGACGGTATTAGAAGAAGACGCATGGGAGAGGAGGTTATAAGGATTGCCGAAGAAGGCGGGTCATGGAGCGGGCATCGGTAACGGCCTGACCGGCTACATGATTGTTGAAAAAAAGCACGCCCCTGCGGCACTGTTTGGCCATGGCCGGTATTTTTTTATCCGTCCACTCGCGCAGTTCCTGCTCACTGTAGGTATAATCAAACTGTTTGTGCATATTGCCGGAAAACCAGTCCGCATGGTTGCGGCCATGCAGGCGCAGGTAAAAAAAAGAGGATGATGTCACGGTATCAAGCGCCGGGAAAAGATTTGTCAGTTGAGGGGCGTCAACCGCTACCAGGGTAACCCCGCGTTCCTGCAGGCCGGTAAAGACGGCATCTACGGCCCAGGAGCGATGACGAAATTCCACGGCCAGGGGCAGTTTGTGCAGGCTGTCAAGCAGCCGTGCCAGGTAGTGTCGGTTTTTCCTGGTTCGGTGAAAGGAGGTCGGAAACTGAATAAGTATAGCCAACAGTCGTCCAGCGGTCAGCAGCGGCATTATGCCCTGCAGGTACTCCCTTGCATGTTTCGCCCAATTGTCGCTGATCTCATGGGTCATCGTGCGGGTCAACTTGGCGGTAAACCAAAATTTTTTTCTTTTGTCCACCCGCCTCAGCATCCGGTCCATAACTTCGGCCCGAGCCATCTGGTACCAGGTATAGTTCAGTTCAACCACGCTGAAAGCCTGGCTGTAGAGCTCCAGCATGTGGCCGGATTTGGTTTTTTCAGGGTAAAAACCGCTGTCAATCCATTCGGGATAGGAAAACCCGCTGGTGCCGATAAAAAGATCGCAGCCGTTCAGGGTAAGGATTGTTCCGGCCATTACAGCCCTTTCATCTGTTTTGGGCCGCGCTGGATACCAATCACCCGTCCCTGAATCAGCACCTGGCCCAGGCCATAGCGCATGGGTGAATATTTCCTGTTTTCCGGCCGCAGTTCAATGTGATCGCCCTGGTAGAAAAAACGTTTCACCGTGGCATCATCCCCATCAATCAACGCAACGACAATTTCACCGTTTTCGGCAAACTGCCTGGGTTCGCAGATGGCCAGGTCATTATGCAGAATGCCTGCTTCCTGCATGGAATCGCCCTGCACCCGCAGGGCAAAAAGGTTGTCGCCCCGATACATACGACTGTCCACGATGATGTTGCCCGCCCATTCCTGTTGTGCATACAGGGGCAGGCCGGCCGCGACCTGGCCGACAATGGGAACGGAGCGACCCGGGCTTGTTTGTTGTCCGTTTTCGTTTTGGTCTGCAAGGAGATGGATGGTTCGGCTGTAACGACCCTCACGCCGCAGGCGGCCCTTGTGTTCAAGGGACCGAAGCAGCTCGGCCACAGCTGTATGGCTGACGCCAAGGTCTGCGGCTGCCTGCCTGAGACTTGGCGTGCGTCCGGTATCCCTCATCTTCTCCTTGAGATAATCAAATACTCTCTGCTGCTTTTCAGTCAAAGGAAGGGATGCCATATTTTTCCCTAAATTGATCGTTTCCGTTGTTTCTTCTTTGTTCTGCGGCTCTTATATTTCACCTAAATTGAGCGTTTCACTTAAATCAATTCAGGTTTCAATTGCGCTGTTGACCGTTGCCGTCCTGCAGGATACCCTGGAGCAAATGTAAAGCTATTGTACAGGGTGGACGCCTGTAATGTCAAGGAATTCCGGCGCCATGTTTTCTTTGTGCCGTATTCCGCCACCACAGAAGGATAGAAATCGGAAAGAAAAGACTTGCCTCCCTGTATTGCAAGCGTTATAGCGGGCAGGATAATGGAGAGCTTTAAAAATACCGAACAAGGCGCCATGGACGAGAATATTTATTTTTCCAATTTTACCCTGTCGCCCAGCCATTATTATTTTTTGTATATCGGTGAACTCAAGGCCCATGGTCTCACCGATTATCTCGCAGCGGCCCTGTCCCGCCACAGCCGGAAGCCGGTTTCCTGTCTGTCCATTGTGCCCGATATTCTCAGTCATTATAACTATAAAAATATCATTGCCCTGTCGCCCCTGCTTGCGCATCACAGAAAACAGCATGGCCGACGGATCAGCTTTCGTACACCGCTTAAGCGTTTTGCTGAAAGCGTTTCCCGGCATCCCGCAGTTTTAGATAGTATTGAACGGATTCTGACTCAGCAGTCCGAGCTTTTTCTCTTCATGTTTGAATCCCTGCCGGAAATGACCCTGGATCGTCTGCCGAATGTTTTCCTGCTGGGCCCGGAGAAGGCACTGGCAAGAAAACTCAACAACAAGGCCTTTCAGTTTGAGCTTCTGCAAGACAAAATTCCTGTGGTTGATTTTCATCTCTGTGCCTCCCTTGCCGAGCTCATGGATATCAGTGGCCCGCTGTACCGTACATGGTCGGATGGAGTTTTTATTTCCCGGCCCTACAGCGCTGCCGGGGCTGCCAGCGCCATAACCCGTTGCAGGCAGGATATTCAAGAAAAATTCGGCGATCGGGATTCGGCTTTTCTGCTCAGTCGTTACATGGTGCATGACCATGACCCAACCGTACTGGCCGTTGTTGCGGGCCCGGATGATGTCTATATTGCCGGCGTGGCGGATCAGTGCATTGAAGGGGGGAATCGTTTTGTCGGGTCAACCTGGCCGAGTCGGCTGCCCCGCAAAAAAATTGAAGAACTCTATAATTATACCAGAGAGGTGGGCCGGGTAATCGGTGAGTTGGGCTATCGCGGCATCTTTGGTTGCGATTATATTGTTGATCGGGACGAACAGGTGAAGTTTATCGAAATAAACGCCCGCAAGCAGGGAACAACCCTGGAATTTTGTCACTCCCTGGCCCGGATTCTCCCTGCGGGCAGTCCCTCGCTGCCGGAACTTGAATATTTTGCGGTTACTGAAAACAGATTTCCGGAAAAGACTGTGGAGCCGGCGGCCGACTGCCGACCGGAATTCTGCTGGGGCACCTATAATTACAAAACTGTCCGTCAGGTACAAACCCGGCAACAACTGGCGCAGGATCGTCATGAGCAGGAATTATTTGCCAGGGCTGCGGCAGGAGAGATAGAAAAGGGCTATGTGCTGCTTGAGCATGTCGGTGAAAACCGGACCGTACTGCCCGGCACCTTTCTGGCCCGCACCGTGGCCGTGGGCTGCAACCCGCAATTGGTTGCATCAACTCTTGCCCGGGCCAAAGAACAGATTCAGGCAACAATCATCCCTGAAAAACAGGAGCAATACAATGACATCTTTTGATGGATATACCACGGATTTATTGGACTATCTCTGTGGAAAAGAGGTAGAAACGGCTGTTGATGGGGCTATCGCCGATGAGGTAAGTTATCTGCTGGCTGCGGCGGAAAAGGAGGAACGTACCGGACCCATAGTCGCCCTGTTTGCCCGTCTGCAGGAACTGCGGCGGCAGCATGGCTGGTCAGCGCTGCAATTCAATATAGAGCGGGATCAGCTTGAAGCCCTTGCCCGTAAACATCAGGAGCAGGATGAGCATATGGTATCCGTCGGTGGCCGGGTAGGGCAGGCCCTTGCCATTGTTGAGAAGGCAAATGAACGGGTGGATGAATATCTTGGTAAAAAAGATGCGGAGGCGCCCAGCGGTATTGAACTCTGGGAGCAAATCCTTGAAAATCAGCAGCGTATTCGAGAGAAGCTTGGCATGGATGAGGCGCAATGGAATTCTTTTTCCGGCCAGATTCGTCATGCCGTTTCTTCTGTTGATGAGCTGGCCGACCTTATAGATTTACCACCTGAGGCAGCGGCTGATATCACCCGGGTGACTGCAAATTACCGGATGCGGCTTACCCCCTATTACACCAGCCTGATAATGCCGAAAACGATCAATGATCCGATTATGCTCCAATCTATTCCCACCGGTGAAATGGTGGATAATGCCGGTATTGAAATTCCGCCGGTGGCTGCGGATCATTCCCCGGCCCGACTGGTGGACCAGTTTTATCCCCGGGTCGTGACCATAAAATCGACCAATATGTGTGCCATGTACTGCACCCATTGTCTGCGTATCGCCCATATCGGCAAAAAGGATAAGGTTTTTTCCAAACAGGCATATGGCGAAGCGCTTGATTATATCCGGGCCAATAAACGAATTCGGGACGTGCTTATTACGGGCGGTGATGCCTTTGTTTTGCCCAATTCCATGCTTCGGTGGCTGCTGGAACAGTTGGACGGGATTGAACATATCAGGCTTAAACGTCTTGGGACCCGGGTACCGGTAACCGTGCCCATGCGTATTGACGACGAACTGCTCGACATCCTGGAAGAATCCAATGACCGAAAACCGGTCCGGGTCGTTACCCAGATCAATACCGCCAGGGAAATTACCCCGGTGTCCAAAGAGGCCTTCAGGCAAATCTCGAAAAGGGTGTTTGCCGTGCTCAATCAGGCGGTCCTCCTGCGGGGCATCAATGATTCCAAGGTCAAAATGTGGAAACTCTGCGAAACCATCCAGGAGGCCTATGTCCGTCCGTATTATATTTTCAACTGTTCCTATCGAAATCCGCAGTTTGTTCATTTTCGGGTTCCGGTGGAAAAGGGCAGGGATATCGTCGAATCCATGTACGGCAACATTGTCGGCGATGCCATCCCCCGGTATATTGCCACTGCCGGCGGCAAAATTCCCATGCATCGTTCAAATGTTATCGGCCATGACGGCAATGAACTCATCCTTAAAAAACCCTGGAACGGGGAAGAGGTCCGGTATCCTGATGCTGATCCAGCCCTGTATAATGATGATCGGTTTTCTTTTGCCAGATATACAGATTGATGCAGCAAATCAAACAGATAGGTGATTTTCTTGCTGAACATGAAGGCAAGATGTTTGAGCTGCTCAAGGAACTGGTCACCCTGCAGAGTCATAGTCATAACAAGGAAGGCGTTGATCAGGTTGGTCGGAGGATTGAGCAATCCCTTAAAGGTTTACCTCTTCTCTGCAGGCGGATCAGGCAACATGGGTTTGGTGATCATCTTCTTTTTTCTACCCAGGCTGCTATGCATGGAGAGGTTGGAGAAAGAAAAAATATTCTGATTGTCGGGCACATGGATACGGTCTTTCCTGAGGACACCGATTTTACCAGTTACCTGGAGGATGAAGACAATTGTTATGGTCCGGGTGTAATTGATATGAAAGGCGGTCTGGTGGTTACGATTTTTGCAATAAAAGCACTGGACGCTCTTGGCCTGTTGAACGATCTTCCATTGGTCCTGGTCTTTACGTCTGATGAGGAAATCGGCTCACCAGGCTCGACTTCACTACTGCGTCGGTTGGCGGTAAATGCCTGCTGCGGACTGGTAACGGAATGCGGCGGGATTGAGGGTCAGGTTGTTACCGGACGTCGCGGAAAAAGAGGGTATCATCTTGAGGTGCATGGCCGGGCCGGGCACGCAGCCTTTGCCGGCAGCAACAAGGCCAGCGCAATTATCGAGATATCCCATAAAATTTTGGCGATGGAGGCGCTCAATGATCCAAAAACAGGCCAGGTGGTGAACGTCGGCACTGTCCAGGGTGGTATCGGCGCCAACACGGTTGCCGAATACGCAGCCGCCGAGATCGATTCCCGTTATTGCAGTGAGGAGGCCGGTCGAAAGTTGCAACAGCAATTTGAGATGATTGTCGGCACCAGTATTGTCAATGGAGTTGACGCCTGTTTACAGGTAACCCATGACCGGCCGCTTATGGAAGGAACCAGGGAGAATAAAAAGTTATTTGCGCTTTTTAAAGAGCAGGCAACGCAACTTGGCATTGAACTCTGTGAAGAGTTTCGTGCGGGTGTTTCTGATGCCAATACCCTTGCCGGAGAAGGAGTACCCGTGCTTGACGGCCTTGGCCCTGTTGGGGAATTTGATCACAGTGACCGCGAATATATGCGCAAGGCAAGCCTGGTCGAGCGTTGTCACCTGCTGGCCGCAACCCTTCCCATAATTGCGGCTTTGTTCTC
>CAZURY010000037.1:0-10824 GCA_964623145.1 uncultured Desulfobulbus sp.
AATTCTCCTCAATGGTAGAATGACAGCTTAAAATAATTGATATATGGTACCATGGGTGTTGGACATAAATAATTAAATTATAGAGTACTGTCTACTTATTGTGTAATGAAAATAAAAAATGGAGTTGATTAGACCGGAAAGCAGCTTGCCCCCTACCTGGTTACTTTGCGCATCACATCGTAATCCGAATCAGAGGCTGATACAAAGGAAGTAAGTCCCATGGCTTGCAGGACATCACTGTTACGCGGAAGTTTGAGAATCGCTTTCTCAATAGCATCTTTTATGTCCTGCGGTAGATTTCTGTTTACCGAAAGTGCCCAGTTCGGCAGCCATGCGGTTGCCTTTATGGATGCTATGGAACCCGGCATAATAAACTGATCGGCTTTGTGTAAGGCGGATTCACGGATAAAACCGGCATCCACATCACCGATGCTTACGGAGATGATGACATTTTCCTGCCGATTGTCTGCAGCCACACTGAGCTGACAATCATGATCAACATCTATACCGTTTTCCTGTAACGTCAGCTTCTGAGAGAGATAACCGCCGGCGGATGTTTTACCGACAATCATTATGTTTTTCCCTTTTAAGGCGGAAATCTTCGTAATGCCGGAGTCAGGCCTGGTAATAATAATTCCTCGAAATTTATCCCCTCCTTTGCCTTTAACCGCCCTGGCAATCACTTCATGCTCCTTGGCAACATTGACGTAAACCAGTGGGTTTTCATAGCCGATGGCAATGTTTCCCTTGGTAATGCGTGCCTCGTAGTCAGCAAAATTTTCGGTTAACAGCGGTTTGACGGCAAGACCGGTCTGTTTGCTCAGGTAACTTGCAAGAGGGGTCATCATGGCTGTTAATTTATCAGGATAATAACGTGGCAGTATGGAGAGATTATACTCCCCGGCCATAACAGCGGTAGTCTGAAAACAGCCAAGAAGCAAGATAAGGAAAGCTAATTTTTTCATTATTGATCTAAATATATCGATTAATTATAACGGTTGCAGGTTGGACACATCGACCTGTAAGGCAGTGCAAGATACAGTTGAACAGTACCGGTCTTGATCAGCCTGCCGGTTTGACTTCGACAGCAAAAGGGACAGGAACACCTGCAGCCTTCCGTACAACATCATAATCGCTGTCCTGTGCAGGTCTAAATGCTTTTATACGCAGCGCCCGGAGGACAGGACTGTCACTGGGGATTTCCCTTATCGCTTTGACGATTTTCTTTCTGTCAGCAACGGCCATGTCACGGCTGAGGGATAATGCCCAGTTTGGAAGCCATTCTGTATAGGCGAGAACCTTAATAGAGCCCGGCGGCACGAATTTATCAACCTTATGCAAGGCTGATTCACGAATGAAACCGGCATCCACATCGCCTGTAAACACCGAAAAAACGACATTTTCCTGCTTGTTTTCCGGGGCTTCCTCTATTTGACAGTCCCGGGTAACATTAATATTTTTTTCTAACAGGGACAGCTTCTGGGAAAGATAGCCACCTGCACTTGAATAACTGACTATGGCAATTTTTTTTCCTTTAAGATCAGCAAGCGTACGAAGTGGGCTGCCGGCGGCGGTAATGATAATTCCGCGAAACTTATCACCATGCTTTCCTTTAACCGCCATGGCCACTGCTTCGTGGCTCTTTGATGCAAGCACGTAGATATAGGGATTTTCAAAGCCGATGTCGACTTTTCCTCCTGTCAGCGATTTTGTATACTGGTCAAAGGTTGTGGTCAAGGTCGTGCTGATCTGGAGTCCTGTTTTTCTACTGAGATAGTCAACCAATGGCGTGATTCTTTTATAAATCTCTTCCGTGGAATAGCGCGGCAGCATGGAGAACTGATATCCGGCGGCAATTCCATGCCGGTTTCCGGACAAGAGCAGGCAACAGGCGAAAGTCAATATAAAAAATCGAAAACGCAGCATCTTTTTCACCTTAGTATTTCTTCAAACGATCCATAGCCGCCTTAACCGAATAGCGCATTCGTTCAAAGGCTATAGCGAGTTCACGCATTTCACGGGGACCGCGAGGGGTAATAGTCAGATCCATTTCACCAAGGCTGATTCGGTTGGCCATATCCGTCAACTGACGGGTAGGTTTGGTTATAGCCCTTGTCAACAAAAGAAATATTATAAAACCAATAAAAAGGACACCACCAACCAGCGACAGGGTCAGTGGAGACAGCAGGACGTTGCGAATGGCCTGGTCGATCTCGGATACATAGACACCAACATGGACCTCACCTCCATTATTGGGAAGCGCGATTACATGGTCAAAAATCTTTTGGCCGCCCACGGAAATTTCCGCACTTTTTTCTTTCATTCCTCCGGACAGCGTATTGGCGGTAACCACGGTTTTGGGAAAACCTTTTTTCTTTACTTCCGTGACAAAATGACGATCAAACCTGGTAAGATCACTAAAAAAGCCTGCTATGATAATTCCTCGCTTATTGGTGACTGCGGCATAAGCAACTCCGGGCAGACCGCTGGTTCGCTGGGCCTCCTTATTCACCTGCAAATAATTTCGTACCAGCAGTGGTTTTTGAATCACTCCGGCAAAGGATTTTGAAATGGCAATGGTCCGAAGTTCAATTTGCTCATTAATGATCTGTGGAATATATTTAAGATATAAATAGGAAAATGTTCCACTGATGACTAAAAATCCCGTCACCAGTGTCAACAGAAGATAGCCGCTTATCGGCAACCCCTTCCCAGCCCCTGCAGTGGAGATGGAACCAGCTCCGACCCGGCTGGGTGAGGACGGCTTTGTTTCCTGTTCCAGCGCAGAAGTTTCCTCTGCGTCGACCTTATTTTCTTTTACCGTGGCGCTCTTTGATGGTTTTTTTACAATAATGATATGACCGCATTCCCGGCAGGCGAATCTGGCGCTTTCACCTTTAATTTTCATTTCATCGATATTGTATTTTTTTGCACAATCTTCACAGATAACCAGCATTGTGGAAGGTCCTCCCTCTATTCCTCTGTATCCTGCCGTCTCTCCCCTTGACCCGGAATGCCCCCGAGTCTCTCAAGGATTAACTCTTAAAAATTTTATGAAAAAGCCCTCGTATTCAAGGCCTATTACCTTATATGCTCTGGTAAGCTTTTGGTCAAATTTTTTTCAAAAAAAAACTCAACACCACCAACGGTGGCGTTGAGTAGAAAATAGAAAAGTCTGCTCTATGTTTTGTTATCTGTTAAAATAAAAAGTCACTCTGCGCAACTTCATCACCGCACAAGGTGGTACTTTAGCGTATTACTAGAAAATTACCTCAACCATTCAATTTTTTCAGCAGCCATGCCATATTCCTGCCAAGATTTTTCATGGTCTCAACTCCTTCTTCGTCACCGGCTACCTCACCTTTTTCACGACCGATACCAATATTCCAATAGGAAGATCCAACAATAATCATCTGCCCTATGGTGAAGAAATGGTTGATGGAATCAAAAACATGGATAGCTCCACCACGACGGCGGGCGACCACGGCAGCTCCCACTTTACGCCGATACATGTCACCATTGGCTCGTGAAACCATACCGCAACGATCGATAATTGCCTTTAATTCCGGGCTGAGATCGGCAAAATAGGTTGGAGAGGCAAGAATAATCCCATCTGCTGCTTCCATTTTTTCGATACAGTCATTGATGCAGTCAATATCGACAGCACAACGACGGTTTTTCTTTTTAAAACACTGATAACAGGCAATACAACCATGGGGATGTTTACCGGCAAGCTGGATCAGCTCGGTTTCTATTCCTTCCTTCTCCAGTTCAGCAAAAACAAAATTCACCAGCATGGTGGTATTGCCATCCTTGCGGGCACTTCCATTAAATGCAACGACTTTCATCAATTATACCTCATCATAGTCATCAGACATAACTGCCCGTGGCAGATCATCCAGATTGATTTTACGAGCCTCTTCCATGCCCCGCTGCAATGCCTTGCTGTTCATCTCTTCGGTGCCTCGGGGCACGCGGGCGAGCAGGGCCTTTTCAAGATTTGCAAGATTCACCTGCCCTGATAACAGACCGATTGCTCCCAGGGCAACCATATTGGCCACCAGGGTACGGCCAATCTCTTCCTTTGCTATTGCCGTAAAAGGAATGGCAATAATGCGACTGGTTGGATGCTGTTCAACCAGATCACTGTCAACAACCAGGATTCCATTTTGTTTGAGATCATAAAAATATGCATCGCAGGCAGCCTGGTTCATGGCCAGAAGCAGATCCAGTTCCAACGCCTTGGGATAATCAATAGGGCTGGAACTGATAACAACCTCTGCCTTGGATTTTCCGCCCCTGGCCTCGGGCCCGTAACTCTGGGTCTGACAAACATACTTACCGTCATACACGCCAACCGCTTCAGCAAAAACCACGGCAGCGGTGATCAATCCCTGGCCGCCGGAACCGGAAAAACGTATCTCATAGCGCTCCTGATTTTTTTCTTGCCCCTTCATACCTTCTCCTTCATCGTTGCGGCCTTTTGACGAACTTTTTTGTACTCTTCTGTGGATATTGGCAGCTCACGATCAACAAGGACACCAATGGTGGTTTTTCCCGCCAGTTCTTCAGGACTCATTTTCGCCGCTTTATTTACGGTAACCGACTGCTGCTTAAAACGTTTGAGCATGTCAACCGCGCCTCCGAGCTTATTGCGCCTGCCATATTGAACATGGCAATTGGAAAGCACCTCTACCACTGCAAAGCCACGTTTTTCCATGGCCTGTTCAATAAGGCGGTCAATGAGATCCGCATGATACACCGTTGCCCGGGAGACAAAAGAAGCCCCGGCGGTAACGGCAAGCTCAGCAATGGAAAAGGCATGTTCAATATGCCCATACACCGAAGTCGTTGATTTGGATCCAAAAGGGGTGGTCGGAGAATATTGGCCGCCGGTCATACCATAAATGGAATTATTAATGATAATGGCAGTCAGGTTCAGGTTCCTTCTAGCGGCATGAATAAAATGATTACCGCCAATGGCCGTCGCATCCCCATCACCCATAATAGCGACTACATTCAATTCCGGCTTGGCAAGTTTAACCCCGGTGGCAAAGGTAAGGGCACGACCGTGCGTGGTGTGCAGGGTATTGAAATCAAGATAGGTGGGCATCCGACCGGAACAACCGATGCCGGAGGCAAGGACAATATCATCCTGGTCAATATCCAATCTGTAAATGGCACGTAAAAGCGCCCCCATAACGATACCGTTACCGCAGCCCGGACACCAGACATGGGGGAATTTTTTGTTATGACGAAGATATTTGTGGCGCAGGGCCTGAGCAGGAATAGGCATAAGAGTACCTTTGAAGTAAGTAAAAAAGGATTACAGTTTGATCAACTGGCCATATATTTCACGGGGAGTTATAAACTTGCCGTCAATCCTGTTGTATTTCACTACATTACACACTCCCTGGTTCACCCGTTGAATCTCTCGGCTCATCTGCCCTAGATTCATTTCAGGAATCAACACCGAACGGCATTGCGTAAGAAGAGGCGCAACAATTCTCCGGGGAAAAGGAAACAGGGTGATCAGCTGCAAAAGCCCAACTTTGATCCCGGCCTCCCGGGCATCCTGAACGGCACGCAAGGCTGAGCGGGCCACAGCCCCATAGGCAATAACAAATGTTTCGGCATCCTCAAGATAATAACTCTTGGTCATCTGAATATCAGGGAACCCGCGTGAGATTTTCCTGGCCTGCCGCAGTTGAAATTCTTCAACCTCGCTTGGTTTTTGGGTGGGAAATCCCATAACATCATGGATGAGGCCCGTGACGTGATGGCGGTATCCATCCCCAAAGGCAGCCATTGGAGATACTCCACGCGCATCCCCCTCATAAGGTTTATACCAGTCAGGCGGTACGCTTGGACGAATCCTGTCGACAACCTTAATCTCGCTTGTGTCAGGCAATTCCACGCATTCTCGAGTATGAGCAACGACTTCATCAGAAAGCAGGATGACGGGGATCCGGTATTTTTCTGCAATATTGAACGCTTTGACTGTTATGGTGAATGAATCCATTACTGTTGATACGGCAAGGACGACAATCGCATGGTCACCATGGGTGCCCCAGCGGGCCATCTGCACGTCTCCCTGGGCTGGACTGGTCGGCAGGCCTGTGGAGGGGCCGCCACGCATGACATTAACAATAACACATGGAACCTCGGCGACACAGGCAAAGCCAAGATTTTCCTGCATCAACGAAAAACCGGGACCTGAAGTTGCCGTCATTGACTTGACACCGGCAAGCGAAGCGCCGATAACGGCGCCGATGCCGGCAATCTCATCTTCCATCTGGATAAATGTACCGTCAACGGCAGGGAGTTTGATGGAAAGCTGTTCGGCTATTTCGGAGGCCGGAGTAATGGGATAACCGGCGAAAAACCGACAACCTGCACTGAGAGCGCCTTCGACGATGGCTTCATTACCCTGAAGAAGGTGGCGTTGTTTCATGTATTCAGACATCGTTCTGCCTCCTTTTAGGTTTACGATCGGAGACGGTTATAGCGAAATCAGGGCAATGAATTTCACAGAAACGACAACCGACACATTTATCTTTCTCACTGATCAGGGGCTTGCCGTTTTTGTCCGCCTGAATAATTTTCTGAGGACAAAAGGCCATACAGATACCACAGGCTTTACACCAGTCATGATAAAAGGAGACATCAAATTTTTTCTTTTCCTTTTTTTTGGTCTGTGTTTTCCGAGTTGTTTGTGCACAGGATTGTTTTTTCCCGGGGCTCTTTTCAGCCATTTCGTTCCTCTGGTTACAGTAAAGGTTAGAATATCAGGCAAATAAGTAATACCACCTGTAAACCAATTGTTCTTTATTCCCCGGATTACATTCAACACTCAAAAAAAGCAAGAAAAACTCGCTTTTTTTTTCAGCAGCCTGTTCCGATGATGAGGAATATTTGCTTGTCAACTTACCGGGAGTTGTCTATAAATTAGTGTCATTTTTGACACGGGAGAACTCTCAGATTGTTTAACGCACACAGAGGAGGTAGTTGTATGAAAAAGGGAATGTTTTTCAGTATTGCCCTGGCAGCAGCCATGTTGATGAACTTCAGTCCGGTCCAGGCAAAAACACAGTTTGTTACCATTGGTACCGGAGGAATTACCGGTGTTTATTACCCGACCGGCGGAGCCATTGCCAAGATGGTCAACAAAAAGAAAAAAGAATACGGTATTCGGGCAACGGTTGAATCCACTGGTGGTTCCGTATTCAATATCAATGCCGTAATGAATGGAGATCTCGAGTTTGGTATTGCCCAGTCCGACCGCCAGTATCAGGCCGTAAACGGTCTGGCCGAGTGGAAAGACAAAGGGCCGCAGAAAGATCTACGTGCTGTTTTCTCTATTCATCCCGAATCAGTCACTCTGGTTGCCGCAGTTGATTCCGGCGTGAAAGCAATCGGGGATCTGAAGGGAAAAAAAGTCAACATCGGCAATCCTGGATCCGGACAGCGGCAAAATGCCATTGATGCCCTCGAAGCAGTCGGTATTGACATTAAAAAGGATATCCAGGCTGAATCCATCAAGGCTTCAGAAGCTGCAAGCCTGCTGCAGGACGGCCGCATTGATGCCTTCTTTTATACTGTCGGCCATCCCTCCGGAGCGATTAAAGAGGCCACCTCAGGCGCCCGTAAGGTTCGCATTGCTGAAGTTGCAGGGCCCGGTATTGATAAACTGCTGGCCAAGTACCCTTATTATGCAAAGGCCATTATTCCTGTAAAACTGTATCCCGGCGCTATGAATGACAAGGATGTCAATACTTTTGGTGTCAAGGCTACTCTGGTCACCTCGGCAAAGGTACCCGATGCGGTTGTTTATGCGATAACCAAAGAAGTATTTGACAACTTTGAAGCTTTTAAAAAGCTGCATCCTGCCTACGGTACCCTGACCAAAGAAAAAATGCTGCAGGGCCTGTCTGCTCCCATACATCCCGGCGCCATGAAATATTACAAAGAAGTCGGCCTGATGAAGTGATTTTTTTCTTTTATCTTCGGCGATTACCGAATCGTCATCGCCGAAGATCTTTTATTTGCCGTTGTTTTGCCATTATGGTGGACTCATAAAAAGTCTAAACATCTTTTGAAAAATGTAAGAAAACAAAAGGTTATAACTTGTCCGCCTTCGATTTCTCGTCTATTTACGAAACCGACAATTATCACAACGGCAAATAAAAGATCTTCTATCGCATAAGTGTCTGGAGGAAGAGGGAACCATGAGCAAGATTGATGTGCAGTTTGAAGACGATGGAATGGAAATGGCCAAAAAAATGGCCGAGGAGGAAGAAGGTATAGGCCGACGCCCTGAGGGCTGGCAGAAATACATTATTCCTACAATTGCGGTGGCATGGAGCCTGTATCAGTTAGCATTGCCCCGGTTTATTGTCTTGGACACCACATATATCAGGGCCATTCATCTCGCATTTGCTCTTGTTCTGGTTTACCTCAATTATCCGTTGTTTAAAAAACCGGTATTTGGGATAAAATATTTTTCCAGGCATAAAAAAATCCCATTGTTTGACATGGTGATGGCGGCCCTGGCAGGTTTTTCAGCGCTGTATCTGGTCATTTTTCTTGACGCCATCAACAATCGTCAAGGATCACCGGTTACCTCTGATATTGTGTTCGGCATTTTGCTTACTATCCTGCTGCTTGAGGCAGCCCGCCGTACCATTGGCCCTGCCCTGCCTGTTATCGGTGGTTTTTTTATCGCCTATTGCTTTCTTGGGCCATATATGCCGGATCTCATCGCCTTCAAGGGGACGTCACTCAACCGGTTTGTCGGCCAGATGACCATGTCCACCGAGGGTATTTACGGTATTCCGCTTGATGTTTCCGCAACCATTGTCTTCCTTTTTGTTCTCTTTGGCGCCATGCTCGACAAGGCCGGCGCCGGCCATTATTTTATCCAGCTTGCACTCAGCCTTCTCGGCAGATACAAGGGTGGTCCGGCCAAGGCCGCTATTGTCGGCAGCGGTTTGACCGGTATGATCTCCGGTTCCAGTATTGCCAATATCGTTACCACCGGCACCTTTACCATTCCGATGATGAAAAAAGTGGGATATCCTGCAACAAAAGCCGCTGCAGTCGAGGTTGCCGCCTCAACAGACGGTCAGCTGGCGCCGCCGATCATGGGCGCGGCCGCTTTCATCATTGCTGAATACGTAAATGTCCCTTATATCGAAGTAGTTAAGGCTGCTGCCGTTCCAGCCTTTGCCTCGTATGCCGCACTGTTCTACATTTCTCATATCGAGGCCTCAAAACTTGGAATTAAGGGCTTACCAAAAAACGAACTTCCCCTTTTTTTTAAAACCCTGCTTTCCGGTCTGCATTTTCTTATCCCCCTGGGCATGCTCCTCTATGAATTGATTGTTGTCCGCCACTCTCCGGAACTGGCAGCCTTTAATGCCATCTGCGTTCTTGCGGTCATCATGCTTTTTCAGGAGCCTGTCAAGGCCTATAAAGCCGGTAAATCAATTGGCGATGCCTTTAAACATTCAGTTAAACTTATCATTTCTTCCCTTGTCTCCGGAGCATTGAACATGATTGCCGTTGCCCTGGCAACGGCTGCAGCCGGCATTATCGTTGGGGTGGTTGCCCTTGGCCTTGGTAACCTGGTTTCGGAAATTATTGATGTCCTGTCCATGGGCAATGTTTTCCTCATGCTGGTGATCACCGCAATGGCCAGCCTGATTATCGGCATGGGATTGCCGACAACAGCTACCTATATTGTCATGGCCGCGCTCACTGCACCGGCAATTGTTACCATCGGTGGAGCCCAGGGTTTTATTGTGCCCCTGATGAGCGCCCATCTCTTCTGCTTTTACTTTGGCATACTTGCCGATGATACCCCGCCGGTCGGACTTGCCGCCTATGCCGCCGCCGCTATTGCCAAGTCGCCACCCATTGCAACCGGCCTGCAGGGGTTCATGTATGATATTCGAACGGCCATCCTGCCGTTTATGTTTATTTTTAACTCGGATCTTATTCTGCATAACATCAATTCCTGGTCCCAGGGCATTTTGATCTTTATCATGACCTGTATGGGTAACTTTGCCTTTGCCTCGGCCACCCAGGGGTGGTTTGTAGCCAAAAATAAATTCTGGGAGATTCCCATCTTTCTTTCCGTCACTTTTATCCTGATGCAGCCCCAGCGCATTGCCCAGTGGCTTGGTCTGCCCCATGATCAGCGCTATTGGTGCTACCTTATCGGCCTGGGAATTTTTGGTATATTGTTTCTTCTGCAAAAAATGCGGGGACCGGAGGCTGCAAAGCCATTGGCCGCACAATTATCTTAGGGGGTACCAATGAAAACAATACAAAAAATTATGGTACCGCTGGCCTTTTCCCCCTTTTCTCAGGGAATTGTTGACTATGCGGTTATGCTGGCAACATCACTCAAGGTGCAAAAACTCATTTTTATCAGCGTGATCAACCAGCGGGATGTGGATGCGGTGGAAACCATCACTGCCTTTGGCTATGAAGTTGATGGCTCCCATTATGTTGAAGAGATAAAGAAACAGCGTGCTGCCGCCTTAGACAAATTGCTGGAAAAAAACCAATTCCCTGAAGATCGAATGAAACTGATCATCACTGTCGGCAAACCGGCCGCTAAACTGCTCCGGCATGCCGTCCGGGAAGAGGTGGATATGATTGTCATGGGCGTGAAGGCAAAAAGCGAACTGGCGCACGCCTTTACCGGCTCCGTTGCGGAAAAACTCTTTCGCCGCTCACCGATTACCATCGTCTCCTATCGAGATGAAACAATAGCCGAAAAGTTACGGAAGCGGCTTCGTCTATAATCCGGCAGTC
>CAZURY010000038.1:0-10620 GCA_964623145.1 uncultured Desulfobulbus sp.
AGCTCGCTTACCTGTTGAATATGCGGGCTAATGGAGTTAACGGTAGTTTATGGTAAGTGATCAATCAGTGATGGGCCTTGATAAAATCTATATACTTTTTGCCGTCTTTCACCTTGGTCAGCCACCATTTTTGAACCGGGATCATTTTTTCTTTAAATTGTGCAAGCTCTTCTGCTGATGCCTTATGCACATTGACGCCTTTATCCTTATATTGCCTGATGGCATCCTGCATGAATGCCTCGAGCATTGCAAGCTGGCGTTTGTCCCTTTGTTTTCCTGCCTTGATCATGACTTTTTGTACATCCTTTGGCAGGCTTTCCCATTTTTCTTTGTTGATGGCAAGCACACATGTAAAGTAGGCCATGTTGGTTACGGAGATATTGTCGACAACCTCATACAGTTTGCGACCCAGGCCTGTTATAAGAGGGCGGGTGCAACCGTCTATGGTTTTTCGTTGCAGGGCCAGATAAAGTTCGCCCGAACTCATTGTCGTAGGGCTTCCACCCAGTAATTCGATGGCCTTACTTGCCGTGCTGCCCGATACGCCCCACTTCTTTCCCTTGATGTCAGCAGGGCCGGTCACCTGAAAACCTTTGGCATATATTTGATAGGGACCTCCGGCAGCTGTTCCCAGGACAACAACATTATGTTGGGCAAATTTATCATTTATTCCCAGGCTCCAGAGGCCGGCATCGAGACTTTTCTGCATGGATGCCGGTGTTTCCCACATAAAGGGCAGGTTGGAGATGCCGGTTTCCGGCACAATACCGGTCAGATAGAGATCGTTGGGGGCCGCCATGTCGATTTCTCCCCGTTCTAGAGCGGCAAACTCCTGCTTGCCCTTGTAAAGCTGGCCGGAATGGAAAAATTTGAATTTTACTTTGCCGCCGGTTTCCTGTTCAACCTGGGTCATAAATTCCTGCAGCGGCTGCACCAGATAGCCATAGGACGTCGGCATAAAGGTTGAGAAGACAATTTCCACGGGTTTGTCTCCTGCCTGGACGGTCTGCCCGGGACAGATGAAGGCAGTGAGCAGGAAAAGAGCAAAGATGGCGTATCGTGGTTGCATGGGTTTCCTCCTTGTTGTTTTTTGATGAAAATCAGCACAAACAGATAATTGATCAACCGGACTGCATTCCTTGTTGCGGCAGCGACGTAAAAAAATATTGGTTCGGCCATGTTCACTGTCTATACCGGAAAAAGAAAAAGAATTCCATAGCGTTTTGTGAATATATCAACAACAAGCCATCTTTTCGCATGCGAAAAGATATGTTTTGCCACGTGTTGGAAGTCTGTTTTCAGGGAAAAGTACTTGTAAGGTGAGGTTGGGGTTATTTGAGTAATTTTTCCAGATCGGCAAGTCGGTGGTTATCAGCGAGCAGTCGTCTCAGGTTGTCGATCACCTGGTCCATTGATTGTTCCTGCAAACGGATATGCAGGGTAAGGCTTTTTCCCCGTTTTTTATTTGAGCAGGTAATATTGAAATCCTGCTTATTTGCCTTTTTACCAAAAAGATCCTTGCGGATGGTATCGACTGTTGTTGAAAATGTCTGCTGCCTGTCCAAAGGATGATCTTCTCCGGTACGACGCAGTCCATTGATAAAGGTACTTGCTTTGCTGGTTGATCGGACGGCTTTTTCCAGTATAGTCTTGACACGGGAGTCGGTGATTGCCTCGCTCAGGTTGGAATGATGTTCCAGGAGCAGTTTCATAATCTGCAGCAGCTGCGGCCTGGTTGGAGAAAGCGGCTTGACAATCTCAAGGTACAGGCTGTCCCGGTCCGCCGGGTTCTTTATAGGAGCCAATACCTCTGCAGCAATCGAAAATTGGAGTTTGTCGTTGATGATGTCTGAGATCATTTCCGTTGATTCACCACGTTCTCTGATCTGATAGAGTTTCCTGTATTTATGAATGGTTGACTGTGAAACCTTGGCTCCCGGTTTGCCGATCCCCAGGCTTTCCCCGAACTGTTCGGCCAGGCGTACGTTGTTGAGCCCCAGATCCTTGCTTGCAGATTCTAAAAAGTTTCCAATTTCTATCGGGTTTAGATTTCTTCGTTTAGTGTTTTCCGCCAGGGAGATATTGAAAAAATCTTCAGTGGTGAAGTCCTCCTCCTTAAATGTTTTGGCTTCCACCCATTGCCAGCCAAGGCGGCGAATAGCCTGAAAACGACGAAACCCACAGAGAATTTTATATCGACCATCTGTTTTCTGCAGCAGGACCAATGGGTGGAGCAAGCCGTTGCCGTCGATGGATCGTGCAAGTTCATCGAGGTAAGACTCACGGATCATATCATTATATTGATTGTCGCCGTGTACCCGGAATATATAACGCATATCACGGGGTTTGCTTGTTTCAATAGCATTGACGGCGACCCGGCGCACCAACGACATGGAGTCGGCAAAATCGGTATATGCACCGGCGAGCAATCTTCCCGTCTCTTTCGCTTGTGCAATATCACACACTTTTTCGGCGGAAATTGTTAACAACAGTGATGAAACCGAGGAATCATAGAAGCCATCCACGTAATTTTTCTGGCGAAACAGCTGGTTCAGACTGTATGATTCGCGACCGCACAGGGAGGAATCCGTATCGGCAAGGGCGGTGCTGAAACCTTGATCTTCCAGGGCCACACGTATTTTTGACAGCCGGGACGCGGCAATGGTCGGCCTGTGCGGACGATCGTCTCTTCCACGTTCTCCCTGGCCATAGCCAAAAATAACATCCGCATCCTGTTGCTGTGTTCCGCTATGAATAATCAGGACAAGGGGGTGTAAATTGTTCTCGCTTATTTCATCTTTAAACTGCTTGATCCTGAGCAAAAAAGCATCAGTAATTTTTTTACGCTGCCGCAGTGCACGGACATCATTCATCTGAACGATTGACGGCTTGTATTTACCGTTAATGATTGTATAACAGTGCAGATGTTCGGCAAGACTGTGGCCCATCGCCATGAGCGGCGGCAGTGTGTCTTCTGCATTGTTCCGGTGGGCATGGGGAATGATAACCAGAATATTATTGGTACCCAGAAGGGTATCTATGACAAGATTATTCCTCTGTTGCATGCTGGTCCTGATCGTTAACGGAGAAAAGTGGGTGCGGCAGGCCTGAATCGGCTGCCTTGATCATTGCCCCGGCAAGCCGTCCTCCCATGGAGCGGGTTGTAGCATTTCCCAAAATTACAGTAAGGACATCTTTGGCATTAAGTTGTGCCAGAGGCTGGGCCGGAGTAAGCATCAACTCATCGTCGTCCTTAATTGTATAGAGCAGGCCGCCGTCAACAAGGAGCCTGCTGGTGGTCTCCAGTTGAGCGACCGGCTCTTTGGGGAGAGATGCCATCAGTTCAGCCATGATGGTTGTTTGATGATGATGAAAATCAGTGTACACTTTGTGCAGGATATCGAAGGCAATCTGCAGGCGGTGTATAGGGGAAACCGTGCTGTCGGCAGCAGGGCTGTATCTGTTCCTGTTTTGCACGGCATAGGCAAGGGCAGCGCCCAGCAGGAGAAAGATCCAGCCAAGGTGCAGCCATATCAGAAAAAGCGGCACCGTGGCAAAGGAACCGTAAATCGCGTTGTACTGGGAAACACCAATCTGCAGGGAAATGTAGAGCTGGAGAACGATAAACCAGCAGATTGAGGAAAAAAGCGCTCCAATAAAGGCGGCATAGGTTTTTACCCGGGCATAGGGAAAGAATTGATACATGAAGGTCAGGCAGCCGACGATAAAGAGAAAAGGCAGGCCTTTGAGCAGCATTGTAATCAGCCATTCAGAAGGAACGATGGTCGTTATATAGCCCATCATCTTCTTGCTTTGCAGAATAGCGCCTCCGGCAATGGCAATGTTTAATGAAATGGGCAGCAGGATGAGCAGGGCAAGATAGTCCATTATTTTACGACCAAGAGGCCTGCTTTGCGTGCTGTGCCAGATGACATTCATGGTGACTTCAATGTTGTTGAGCATGAGCAGAACCACAAAGAGCAGGCCGACAATGCCAAAGGCGCCGAGTGCGGCAAAATTTGTTCGGTCGACATAGTCGAAAATCATGTCAACTGCATTTCGCAGATGGCTTGCCATGGTGGCAGTCGAGATTGTTTTTTTCTGGAGTTCTGTTTTGTCCGCTTCCTCTTTGTTTTGGATCGCTTGTCCGCGCAGGCTGCCGATGTCCGTTGCCGGGACGAATTGGTCAATCAGCTGATAGGCTGCAACCTTGAGGTCGTTATCACTGCCGAGTCCCTTAAGAATAGCGGTGCTCATGGCCAGCATTGGCACCAGGGACAGGATAATTGAATACGTAAGCGCTGAGGCGCGCAGGGAGAGGTGCGTCTTAAAAAATACATGCAGGAGGATCAGAATAATTCTGACAACGGTTCGAAGCAGTCTTTGAATTCCTGATTCCCTGGGGTTATGCTCAACGGCCCAGGTGTGCAGCCGACTATAAAGAGTTGATTGTATCACTTGTCAGTTCCTGCATAAAAAGATCCATAAGTCAGGCGTTTGCTGAGCTGCTTTTTTGGGTGATCCATTTCTCGATGATTTGAAAAACGATTTCTCTTTTAATAGGTTTGGTAATGTAATCGTTCATGCCGGCGTCGATGCAGATTTCCCGATCACCCTTCATTGCATTTGCCGTCATGGCCACGATCGGGATATCCTTGAACCCGCGGTTCCGGATTTCTCTGGTAGCTTCAAGGCCATCCATAATCGGCATCTGCACGTCCATGAGGATCAGATCAAAATCGGTTGGCGCAGCAGTAAAGGTGGCAACGGTTTCCCTGCCGTTGCCCGCGCTGGTTACCGTGTATCCTGCCTTGGTCAGGATCAGGGTGGCGAGTTTCAGGTTGACGGGATTGTCTTCTGCCAGTAGCAGGCGTACGGATTGCTTCATCTCTTCCCGAACAGAGTACTGGGTGATCAGTTGCTCCTCACGTTGCTCTTTCCGGCCGGCAACCGGCGGGGCGAGCAATTTTTCCATGGTTTTGAAAAGGATTTCCCGGCGTGTCGGTTTGGTGAGAAAGGCATCAAAACCGGCTTCCCTGCATCGATGCGCATTACGTTCCGTGGAAGACGTGTAGGCCAGCAGAGGTATGGAAGAGGTTTCCCGGATGTTTTTCAGCAGCTTTGCCAGCACATATCCGTCCGGCTGCGGCATCTGAATATCAAGGATGATCAGGTCAAAAATTGTTTTATCCCGTATCGACTGCCGGATGATCTGTTCCACCTGGTCGCTTTTGTTGGCGGCGGTGACCATAAGACCTGCTGATTCGAGGATATGCTGCAGGATGTTCAGGTTGGTGGCGTTATCGTCCACGATGAGAACATGTCTGCCGTGCAACGACACCTTGTGAAAATTTTTCACCCGCTGTTGTTTTGTTTTTTTCATCCGGGCGGTAAAATGAAAAATGGAACCCTTTCCCGATTCACTTTCAGCCCAGACATGGCCACCCATGAGCTTGGCTATCCTCCGACAAATGGAGAGCCCCAGGCCGGTCCCTCCATATTCACGGGTTGTTGATCCGTCCGCCTGTTTGAAGGCTTCAAAAATGGATTCCAGCTTTTCTTCGACAATACCAATTCCGGTATCGCGCACAGTTGCATGCAGCGTCAGGTATTTTTCCTGTTCTTCTTCAACGTTAATGGCGAGTTCCAGTTCACCTTCCCGGGTAAATTTCGCAGCATTGCCCATCAGGTTGACAAGCACCTGACGGTAGCGACCAGGATCACCTATGACGTTTGCCGGCAGCGCATTGTCGATTCTGCAAAGCACCTCGATGGGCAGGCCGATGACTCTGGGCCTGATCAGGTCACAGACATCCTGGGCCGTAATTTCAGGGTCAAATTCAATGAGTTCCAGCTCCAGTTTGCCGGCTTCAATTTTTGAAAAATCGAGGATGTCGTTAATCAGCGAAAGCAGGGCATCAGCGCTTCGTTTAATAGTACGGGCAAACTCTACCTGTTCATCGTCAAGGGTGGTGTCAAGGAGCATGTCTGTAAAACCAATGATGCCGTTCATTGGTGTGCGTATTTCATGGCTCATGGCAGCCAGAAATTCACTTTTTGCCACATTGGCAGCCTCTGCCGCTTTTTTGGCCGCCCGTAATTCTGCGGTCTGTTGTTTGATTTCAGCCTGCAACGTTTTGGAATAGTTGAGTTGCTGCTCCTGGATTTTCAGGTAGTTCTGTTCATTTTCCTCCATGATATCCTGAAATTTTCGCTCCAGGACACTTGCCCGTCGGTCGAACTGCTTTTTTTGAATTCGCAGCCTGGCCGCGATATCCTTTGTTTCCCGGCGTGCGAGATAGAGATCAACGGCAAGGTCAATGATTTGCCTTGTTCCGGCGCCGATTTTTTCATTTATCGTGCCGGACTCGGGAACGGCCAGCAGGTGGAGTTCCAGTTCAGGGATATTTTTTATAATCAGCTCATGCTGTTCCGGCTCATTTGCAGTCGGTCCCGCCGGGGAACCATATTGTTTGATACAGGCGAGCGCCTCGGCATTGCTCCTGGAAAAATTCTTTGAAGCCGCCGTGTTATTATTTCGGTCACAGAGAAAAAAACTCAGGCCTTTTGTTTCCTTCTCCAGGTGAGTAATAAGTGGCGCCAGCTTTCTGTCGGCGCCGCCAAGATCTGAAAAAAGTATGGTTGCAGTCATGGTCGGCCTCAATGTTCGTACAGCTCGCGGACCCGTTCGATCTCTTCGGGAATGTCTTCTGCCAGCACGGTGTATTCATCAAGATTGTGTTGAATATGTTTGGCCAGTGAAGATGCGGGTACAATTGATATTCCTTCCTTGACCGTAAAGTCCAGTTGACTGAGGATATATTCACTTATCTGCAGGATACCCAGTGGTGATTCCGGTTTGATGTCTTCAATAATTGAGTGGTGATCACGGATGGCTTCGCACAATGGTTCGGGTATCTGCCATTCTTTTGCCAGCAGATAACCAATTTCACAATGATCAGTACCGAGGTACTCTCTTTCCAGATCGATAATGGTTGGTTCGTTGTTTTGGAGTTCGTTATAAGCCTGAAGGAATTTTTTTTCCGCGCCCTGCCACTCGACAATTAAACCTATATCATGGAGAATACCGGCCAGATAGGCGTCATCTCCGTTGATGGAGAAGATTCGCTCGGCGATCATCTTGCTGCAGATTCCTGTTGCCGCGCAATGAATCCACAACCGATCACGGGAAAATTCACCATGAACGTCCCCTGTTGAAAACATCCCTTTCAGGGCATCGGTGACGGCGATATTATGCAGGTTTTTCATGCCGAGCAGGGCGATGGCCCGGGAAACGGAATCCACCTTATGAACCAGTCCGTAATAGGAGCTGTTGACCAGGGTGAGGAGACGGCCGACCAGCGCCGGATCCAGGCTGATTATTTCCTCAAAGTCACGCAGGGTGGAGTTCTCATCGTTAATCAGCCGGGCAAGCCGGGCAACGATATGGGGCAGGGTATTACCCTGTTTATATTTTTTGATAAGTCGGGCAGCTGTGGGCATGGATCTGTTTCCCCCTCTTATGTGGGAAAGATAAAGGGTAAATGGTCAGGGCCAGCACATATTCGTACGGTCATAACTTGCCGCATTGCGGGGCTACCGGTGTCTCCCTGCGGTTGCCTGCCTACTGCAGTCGCGCCTGTACGAATCAGCGGCCCCTTTGACCGTTTGCAAATTTTAGACAAAGAAAAACGCATAGTTGCAGGCAACACGATGCATTGCGATAAAGGAGTTCTATTGGACAACTTCTTTTTTACTGATTGCCTCTGCCTTGACTCGATCAAGGAGTTCGGCCAGTACGGGCTTGATATGTTCACGCAGATCTCCGGCAACAATGATAAAGAGCAGGTCATCCCCGGGTTGAAAACGGCCGGAATGTGTCTCTATGATTATTTCATAGATACCCGGTTTTTGTTTGTATTCCTGCCGTAACCGTTCAACAAGCAGCTCGTCGACGGTTGTTTCCAGGGCTATGACCTTGCTGTGATCCTTGCGCGACCAGTTGCGCACGGTTCCATTATGAATAAGGATCATACCGACATTGTCGGTGAAGTCGGGGCGTTTTTTCATCTCTGCAATTGTCTTTGATATGTCCATGGAATCCTCCCGGGTATGATCAGGGTTTATGTTTTGACCGATCCTGTAAAATGATAAGCGTATTTTTATGGTAACGTATTTTTCCTGACGGCAGAATCAACTTTTGTCGAGTGCGAAGAAAAGCACGGCGATCAAGATGGTTGGCTCGAATCAGGCGGCTTTGGGGAATACCGGTTTTTTTACTGATGGAACTGATTGTGTCGCCCTTGCGGACAATATAGACCCGGTCTCTGATTTGCCGGGAGTGGTAAAAGCGTGACCCTATTTTTTTTGCTCTGCTCCGGAAGAATTTTGTTGCAGGTAAACGGAGATGATATCCTTTCGGGATGTATTTTTTTCCGGTCAGCACCGGTTTTTGCAATGCCGGGTTGAGTCGGGCCAGATCCGTGCGTGAAATTTTAAAATGTCGTCGAAGCTGGTCGAAATCGGCGTATCCTTTCAGGCGCACGGTGAATGTTGCCGAAGGATGATTCCTGATAATGGATCGATCCTTCTCCATTTTCCTGGCTGTCCGTAGGGCAGCCAGGAATTCCGAATAAAAATTGCGGGCGGCAAATTTAAAGAGTCCGGTTCGGTGATTTTTAAATATATTTGTATAGGTCTTGCGCTGATTCAGCGCCCTGACCATACCGGGCCGACCGTAATTATAGGCGGTCAGGGCCAGGGGCCAGCTGCCCAGCTGTGCATAATTCTTTTTCAGCAGTTTTGCTGCTGCCCGGCTTGAAAGTACAGGGTCATAACGTTCATCAATGACATCGTTAATGGTCATGAAGTCTTTGCCCGTAATCCGCGTAAACTGCCACAGGCCTACAGCGCCGGCTTTGGAGTGTGCCCTGGGATTGAAGGAGGACTCGACATGGGGAAGATATGCCAGCGCCGTCGGTAATTTATATTGTCGAAAAATGGTTTTGATGGTTCGCATATAAGCGCCCGAGCGGATGACACCTTTGCGAAAACTGTCTTTCTGGCCAATCTGCAGTCTGATGTTGTCCCTGGCCTTTTTATACCCCCCATGCTTTTTATGGGCAAACAGAGCGGCAATTCTTTTTTCTTCTCTGGAGCGCGGTTTTTTCCCTCGGCCAAGGTCGGTCAGGATTCTTTTATATCGACGGCGGGCGATTTTTATCAGATTCTTATTGATTCGCGCTGCTGCCGGAGTGTTCCAGTCGACAAGGTCAACAACTCCGTAGATGATGGCAAGGTCATTTTTGTCATGGAGAATTCCCTGCCTGCTGTTGTATACGCCATAAACCTTTTCCCAGAAAGCCACATTGGGAACAATCACCGAATAGAGCGGGAAGCGGGAAGTTTTACCTGCATAGCCTGATGTCGGTAATAAAAGAAGAGACAAACAGAAAAAGAGGATGAAGAGCCTGGGAAAAAAAGCTATGATTTGAATCGGTCTATGCACCTTTCCTTTCTGGTTGAATTTGTAATTATGTGGAATGAAGATTGCCGGATTTCCAGCGGTGGTTCCGGAACCACCGCAATCTATTTATATAATAGCATATTGCAAAGGGGAAGGAGAAGGAAGTTTTCTTTCCGCCGGCAGTATTTTTATCTGAAAACCAGAAACCAGGGGATAGAAGAAGGGTTAGTGTCTTACCCCTAACTTCCTGTCCTAAAAAACAGGTAAGCGAAGACTCCGAGAAAATTTAAAGCACACTGTAGCCCGCCCCCGAACTCTCGCTGATCTGCGGACGATTTGACGTTTGCTGTATCTGGTAAGATTATGGCGCGCAGGGCGTGCTATTTCTGCGGTTTGAAATTCTGCGGTTCGAAATTCGATATTTGTAGTTATCTTTTGTTGGGTCCGGCCCGTTGGTCATGGACGTTTGTGTGTAATGCCTAAATCGGTAAATTTAGGTGAAATAGTCATTCTTGCGTGCTTGAAAAAATGTATTCACCTGTGCTGGGAACTCTCGGTTATATTCTTTCTCCTGATGGCAAACAGGTTTTGCTGGTGCATCGCAATGCCAGGGATGACGATCAGCACCTGGGAAAATATAACGGTCTTGGAGGCAAGATGGAGCCCGGTGAGGATGTAGCCGCATGTATGCGTCGTGAAATTGCTGAAGAGTCGGGCTTAATCTGTATCGATATGTCCTTACGCGGTACCATCAACTGGCAGGGATTTGGTAAACACGGCGAGGACTGGTTGGGTTTTGTTTTCCTGATTACCCGTTTTTCCGGAACACCTTATACGGAAAATAATGAAGGACAGCTGGCCTGGTATTCGCTTGATCTCCTGGGCACTCTTCCCATGTGGGAAGGAGACCGCTATTTTCTTCCTCTTGTTTTTGATGACGACCCGAGGGTGTTTCACGGCTATCTGCCCTATCGCAATGGTCGCCCCCTTGACTGGAGCTATTCAAGGGGGTAAGACGGCGCGCGTCGAAGTCTGCGCTTACCCGGAGTCTCGCAGGTAAGCGCAGCGAAGCGGAGACTCCGGATAAGCGGACGAAGTGAAGACTTCGAGCTCGCTTACCTGTGAAATATCCGGGTTAAGCTCTTGTTTCGCGA
>CAZURY010000039.1:0-2315 GCA_964623145.1 uncultured Desulfobulbus sp.
GTACAGAGAAAGAGTATTTTTGTTTTCATGGTCTCCATTGGGGGATGTTCATCAAGTTACGGAGGCAGCCTCCGCCGGTTACCCGGCAAGGCACAGGATGCGCGAGTGAATCTCTTCAGAATGGGTTCAGTAAAATCGGCTTGCATCCTCCGCTGATCATATTCCTTTACACACGGAAATGTATACGAAAAAAGAGTTGAATGATTAAAAAATATCAATTCTGTTCAACCCGCATGTAAATGACAGATAGAAAAACCGGCTTGTATCAGGTCTGAGACTTTCCGTTGCCCTGCAGTCCGTTTTTAAGAGAGGATATTCCCTGGCCCAGACCTTTGCCGATTTCAGGCAGACGTTTGCCGCCAAACAAAACAACAACAATGGTCAGGATTATAATCAATTCAGGAGTGCCAAGACCAAACATAATGAACCTCTATTACTGGAACGGGTTATCGGGAAAACAGCACCTCATGTTTATCGGGGTGCTGTTTTTTTCGGATTCTCTGATTCAAAGGTAACATATTGTTTAACAGCCAAAATCTTCTTCTTCGCTTTCCTGTCCATCCGGGGACGGGCCGCCCTGCAGGGACGGAAGGGATGTTCCCTGCAATGATGGGAGCTTTTTCAACCATTTACTATAACCGTCATAGCCGCCTCTGAGCATGAAACTGTTTATATAGCCAAGCTCACGCAGGAGCACCAGATTATAAATGGAACGTCGCTGGCTGCCGCAGATCAGCAGAATGTGCGTACTGGCATCCTTTTTGGGCAGTTGTCCAAGGTGCTGCAGCAGGGTTCGGAAAGGAATGTTGACCGAGCCGGTCAGATGCCCCCTGGTAAATTCGACCGGGCTGCGGACATCAACGAGAAAATAACGTTGGTCTTTTTTTTGGAAGTGTTTAATAAATTGATCGATGGATATGCGGTAGCGGTTGTCAGGAACCGAGCGCAGGTATTGGGAGCCGGCTTGTTCAAGAAGAGCCTGATCGTATTGGTGCCACCGCGAATCCTTGCCTCCTTTTTTGATGAGCGCAATTTTGAGCAGGTCTACGGCCAGATCATAACGTCCTGCCTGCAGGGCTTGATCAGCTGCGCCATGAACGACATCATGAACAACCGGTTCCGGGCTTGTTTTGACGGTTTTTTTGATGGGAGTTGTATCGACTCCTGTTGAGTTGTCAGTGGCACAGGGCGATTTTTTCAGAGTACCTGCCCGTAGTTTTTCCCGGTAAGAAAGATAGCTTTTATAGCCGTTACGCAGAGTATAGGCGTTGGAAAAACCAAGCTCGCGCAGAACCGCCAAAACATGATTGGCCCGATGCTGGGTCTGGCAGATAATGACAACCTTTTTGCCGGTTTCAGGTTTGGGCAACCTGGCGAGATGATTGCCCACCTCTCGGAAGGGAATATTGATCGCACCCCGGATGTGGTTGCTGTTAAATTCTTCCTTTTCTCGAACATCCAGCAGAAAGTAGTCGTCTGCCCTGTTCTTCAGGCCACAGACAAAAGCAGGCATATTGATTTGGTATCTGTTTTTGGGGATGCCACGAAGATAGGTGTCTCCGGCCCGGGCAAGTACTGCCTGTTTATAGCGGGGCCAGAGGACATCTTTGTCGGCAACCTGGTGCAGGATTTGCCGCAGGCTCTCCATGGCATTTTTATACTGTCCCTTACTGTAGGCGGCATCACTATCCACCAGCAGGCGACTTACGTCAACCGGAAGAGGGCTGTTTTTTTTCACAACTGGAGCTTTCTCTTTCTGGTGTTGGATTTTCGGCCCGCCGGCAGAAAAGGCCGCCGGACCGGAAAAAAATGTAAAACCGGAAAGGATTACTATCAGGGCAATAAATATATAACGAATCATCACATCCCCATTGCTAAGATACTTTTTCCACGTTGACATAAGAGTCATAAAATGAACAGGAACCACCGATGGGATCAGTCAGACACATATTCTTGACCACCGGATCCACCAGCATGACCGGGTTGGGACAGATACCGGTGGCTCGGCGGCTGTCACCTTTGATGAGGCTGCCGTCGACATGAACATCATTGGATCCATAGGCCCAGTGCCCAAAGCTCCAGGAGGCGCAGATGGTGCCCGGCCGGATACCTTCGACCACTTTTATTTTGCCGATCACATCTTTGACCCGGTTATCCGTAAGTCTGGTCCGGCCCCTGGTATTCGTCGGCCCGACCAGTCGAATTACGTCTCCTGATCTGAGGCCGAGTTTGCGGGCATCCACCGTATTCATCCAGACATAATTCTCACCAGCCTCGGCTGACATGGTCCAGTAATCGCCAATGGTTCTGGACTG
>CAZURY010000039.1:2415-10493 GCA_964623145.1 uncultured Desulfobulbus sp.
CCACGGTTGAGCACGGTGACCACCCGACGATAGAGTCGTTCATCGCCGCCAACCGCTTCTTTCCAATATCCCTCGTCATAGACCGCTTTAGAAAGGTGACGGCGGGCATTGCGGAAGACTTTCATCTCCGCATCTGAGGCCGATTTAACGGGATCCTTACCATTATGATCACCATAGGCAATGTTGGCGACCGCCTTGAGAAAATAATCTTCCCGGTTGCGGAAATCCAGGCCCGGGCCAAAACCATCCTTGCCAAAACCGGAAGTTTTAAGCTTTTCAGCAATGGCCAGCATGACAGCCTCCATGGATATGGGCTGCTTGCGGCCAAAGACAGTGCATGTTTCAGCCAGGGACTCCACTGCCGGCTGCCGGACCTTACTTGAGACAGTGAGTATGCAGGGCGTTGTATGTGGCGTGCCCCAACGTTCCCATATTGCAGTATCGGGAAAGAGATAATCGCAGTACATGGTGGTCTCGCCAATGACAATGTCATCGGCGAAAAGCAGCGGAATTTTTTTGGGGTCACGCAGGTAGTCAATGGTGGCATTTGCCCCCGGCACTGACAGGCCTGGCGTTCCTTTGTGCAGATACAGCGCCTTTAGATGATAGGGATAACCATCCACTCCACTGGGAATAACCTCTTGATAGACACTGCCGGTATACGGATACCAGATCCGTTTTGCAGGATAACCGTATTTTTTGAACAACAGGCTTTTTTCATAGGCAATGCCTTCCCGACTGATTTTGATCCCGAACTTACCCAGTTTCCCCGGGTGCATTTTTTTCAGGGGAAAGGGTTGCCCTTTTTTGCTGCCGTCTTCGTGCCAGTGGCCGCCACCTGGTTGCATGCCGCCTTTCCAGTCCGCATTGCCGACCAGCAGGTTCAGGGCTATAATGGCTCTGCCGTTATGGTAGCCGTTGGTGTGCTGGACCGGACCGCGATACATATCGGCCATTACCCGGCGACCATAACTGGTGAACTCGCGGGCCAGGGTGATCAACAGGGAAGCATCGTCAAGCCCGGCCTCTTTTGCCCAGTTTTCTATACTGCGCTCATCAACGATATCTTTCAGCAGGCCAAAGCCGGTTTTATATTTGAGACCGTTGATAGTGCCCTCGGCAAACAGGTCGCCAATCACCGGCGTATCTTCTTTTTTGTAAGGATCAAATGCAACCAGTTGACCGTTGACACTGGTCACAAAGGTATCTTCATCGCCAAGTCCGACCTCGCTGCCTCGCAGCAGCCGGGTTCCGGTCTTTCCGGCTTTGTCCAGGACCACCAGATGGGTGGCATTGGTCCAGGTGGTATCATCATTTTTCCTGGCTGCACTCCGATTGGCGGCCCGGAGATAGGTTGCATTGTAGCGTTTATTATCAAGTATCCAGCGGATCATGCCAAGGGCCAAGGGAGCATCGCCACCACATTTAATCGGTGCCCAGTAATTAGCCTTGGCCGCCGAATGACTGCAGCGCGGATCAATCACGGCTATTTTCATGCCGTTTCTTGACATGGCATTGGTAATATAAGACACCCAGTTGGTCGGCCCGAAGTTGGCCTCAAAGGGGCTTGTCCCGAAAAAAATGACAAAACGGGCATTGGGAATATCAGGCTTAAGATGATGCTTGCCGTGACCCCATTTGCCGAGGCTGTATTTTTTGGTTGATTCATTAAAGGCAATATGATGCGATTGCTCACAAACCGTTGTGTGCTCATACCAGTTGGCAGAGCCAAGAGAGTCATTGCACCAGCGCTTGGCGAATTCTTTACGGCCATGCTCGATTCGACCGGCAAGAAAGACAAACTGGTTGTTTTTCGGTCCCAGGTCCGGAAAGTTCGGATCAATAAGTTTGTCCAGATGTTCTATATTCCTGGCCTGAAAATCGGCAATGCTCATTTCGCCCTTGCTTACCTTGGCGGTATCAGCTTTAAGCGTGCTCATAAGAGCAGGATCACGTATGGTCAGGATTTCTTTCAAACCTTCGACCTTACCCTCGCCAAAAAGATCGCCGCCGTTGACGATCTCATCAATGGCCTTGTTGAAATCAATAGTTATCCATTGGTTTTCCCCCCGTTTCGAGCCTGGTTTCCTTTTCAGGACCTTGCGAATCCGATAGGGGTCATACAGTGTCTGCACCCCGGCGTTGCCCTTGGGGCAGAGACGGCCGTCATAGAGGACGGCATCTCCCGCAGGCGTGTCATAGGAGAGTTGTGGATGCATATTCATGGGACTGTAGGGGTTTCCTTCCACTTTAACCATGACACCATTTAAAATTTTTGTCTTAATGGTACAGGCTGTATGGCACTGCAGACAACAGGAGTAGATAACATTTTCCGGATTGTCAAATGGGTAGGCGTCAGTGCTGCCGTTGCTTTCGGCAATAGCATTTTCCGGTGAAAATAGATTCATTCCCGGAATACGGCTGGCTGCCATCACGCCGCCGAAAAAGGCTGTGCTTTTAAGAAAACTGCGCCGGTTCATGACCATCTTTTCACCGTTAATTTCGATATATTTTTTCATGGTTGCCCGAGTGTTGTTATTCATATTTATCTTGTTGTTCATTTACATCACCTCCCTGTTGTCATCTTTGACGATCGGCAGCAGTTTTTCTCCGATCAGAAAGATCAGAATACCAAACGAGGTGACACAGAGGGAAACCAGCCATTCCATCCTGGTCGGCAGATAGGTGAATTTAAGACCCGGTCCGCTGAAAGCGTATTCAAGACCGGGAATTTCCGGATTGATCTGTGCCGGGATAACAATATTGAAGCGGACAGCAATAAAGGTAACCGCCACCAGCAGGCAGGCAAAGGCAATGACACCGCCCACGTTTTTATTCGGACGCCCTTTTGGTACGGCCGTGGAAAAAAGAATAATGGCCGGCACGACCACGCCAAGCAGAAAGTGAATAATCCAGAAAACGTACCAGTAGGGACCGTTTAAAATGGCTTCCAGGGGCAGTCGTTCCGCAGGAGCGACGGAATAGAGACCCACCAGGAATTCGGCAATCTCAAGGAGGAAATCAAAGAGCACCAGCGCCAGCACAATACGGCCTAGAAACTTCATCATTTCATTAAGTTCCTGCTTGTTCTTATCCGGACCCCAGATATAGACAACGGCAGTCAGCAGCGCGCCGCCCGAGGCAAGAGCGCCGATAAGAAAAGCTATGGGGGTCAGGCCGCTGTTCCAGTGTGGCCGTGCCTGGATGACACCAAAAAGTGAGCCGACGCCGCCATGAAAGGCAATGGCCAGCGGGATCCCGATGATACCCAGAATTTTCAACCAGGAATGGTCACGCTCCTTGGCTTCAGGAGAAGTGTCAGTTGAGCCAAAGGTAAGGAATCGGGCAAATCCGGCTGAGCCTCCTTTGCCGGTATTGGCTGTTTGGATGAGATCAATGCGCAGGGCAAACCAGAGCTCAATTAGAATAATGGCAAAATAGGCCGAGTAAAGAATACCCATCCAGGACATCATCGAATGCAGATTCATATGCAGTAGAACATTGCCTACCCGGGCCATATGACCAAGGTCAAGCCAGATAGAGAAAAGAGCGGCTACCAGGCAGCCGAATGCCGTGAATAGAGCCAGTTTCCCGATTTTTTCCAACCGCTTAATCTTACCCACATAGACCAGGGTGGAAAGCAGAAAAGAGCCGGCGGAGAGGCCGATAAAGTAGATATAAAAGGCCACCCATAGACCCCAGGGGATATATGATCCGTAATCGGTCATTCTGTGGCCGGTGGTAAAACGGAAATACATGCCGTATAACCCGATACCAAAGCCGATGACGGCGATCAGCCAGACAAATATTTTTATATTTTTTTTCATGCTGTGTTCCTCCTCCTCAGACTAAATACGTGGTTGTGGGCTTTGTTCCCTCCTCTTCCCGAAGTTTTCTGGCACGGGGCGAGGAAAGTAATTCGGCCACAAGACTTTTGGGATCATTGGCATCACCAAAATAGGTGGCATCACCAATGCATGTCGTCACGCAGGCGGGCAGCATTCCTTTTTCCACCTTGTGGATACAGTACGTGCATTTGCGGGTATTGCCGATGGGAGAACTCTCCCGGTCCGTACGAGGCCATTTTTTACCGTATTCAAAGTTGGGTTCCTTTTCATAAGGCATAATTTCCGGTGTACCATCGGTATAGAAATAACCTTTGTCAAAGGTTCTGGCTGAATAAGGGCAGGCGCTGATACAGTACCGGCAGCCGATACATCTGTTATAGTCAATTTCAACAATACCATCGGTTCGTTTCCAGGTTGCATGTGCCGGACAGACCTTGACACAGGGGGGATCATCGCACTGCATGCAGGGGCGGGGAAGAAATGTTTTGTGTACATTAGGATAGGTGCCATGCTCGGTTTCTACTACCGGACGATAGACAACCCCCGGCGGCAGATGATTTTCCGAAACGCAGGCCGTGGTGCATGCCGTGCAGCCGACACATTTCGCCTGGTCGATAACCATGGCCCAATGTCGTTTGTAAACAGGTTTTTTCAGGGCGCGCTGCAGGTCATCCATCATACGTTGCCTGATTTCATGTGGTTTGATGTCAATGAGTGCCATTGAACCCTCCTCCTCTGGTATTCTGGACTGTCAGGAATAAAAGCAGTCCGGTATGTTGCGGATTACTCCACCTTGTACGCGGAGAATACTCGTTGGATGAGGGTGAGAAAAGCGGGAGAAATGGGATTTTTTGTAGGGGAAAATCCGACAGAGGTTAAAGTTTTGTAGGGAATATCGATAGTTGATTATCCAAGTTTTCCCAATCGCATAACCAGGCGAACGAGTTGAGATCTTTTGTCAATACCGAGTTTGTTCATGCCCCGTGAACGATAGGTGGCAATGGTTTTTTCACTGAGCAGGCATTTTTCAGCTATTTCTTTACTGGTATAGCCACGGGCGACATGAATGAGGACTTCCTGTTCGCGAACGGATAATTCAGACCAGTTCATGACATCATCATCTTTTTTGGACAGAACCACTTTATCGTTGGACGGGATATAGGTTTTTAAAAGAGATGGATGAATATACATTTCGTCACGCATAACCGAGCGAATGGCATACAGCAGATCTTCCTCCAGTCCCTTTTTAAGGACAAATCCCCGGGCCCCTCTTTGCAGGGCTTTTTGCAGATACTGTGCATTATCATGCATGGTCAACATGATAATTCGTGTTTGCGGGGAGATGTTGAGCAGTTTTTCTATCAGGTCAAGGCCACTGGTCTTCTGTAAGGTAATGTCGAGCAGGATGATGTCCGGTTGGCTGGTTTGGGCCAGGGCAAGCGCTTCCTGCTCGTCGCTGGCCTGGGCAACAACCTCGATATCCGACTCCGCATTGAGCAACAGGCAGAGGCCGTGCAGAAGCATGACGTGATCATCGATGACCATTACTTTTATGCGGACTTCATTCATTTTTCTCTCCCGTATGAGATGGCACCGTTATAACGATCATCGTCCCCTGACCCGGTTCCGATTCAAGACGAAATGTTCCATCGGCCAGTTCCACACGTTCCTGGATGCCCCGAATACCGAGCCGTGTGGTCTGTTCCAGGATATCCGGGTCAAAGCCCTTGCCGTCATCATCAATGAGCAGCCGGATGGTATTATCGGCCCATTCAAGAAACAGCGTTATGTGCCAAGCCTGGCCATGGCGGATGGCATTGTGAACGGCTTCCTGGACAATTCGGTACAGGCAGGTTTCAATGGCGGTGGATGGACGGCGATCCTCAAAACCGACAATATTCTGCTGGATATCCACCCGGTTAATTTTGCTGATATTCTGCATCAGCATGGTCAGGGCGGCAATCAGGCCTATGTCATCAAGAATGCTTGGTCGAAGCTCAAGAGCCAGGTTGTGGATGGCGTCAAGCTCTTGTTCTATGTTTTCTTTGAGCATGTGAATGCTTTTGCGCATTTCTTCACTGCCGGCAGATCGCTCCAGGAGGTTGAGACCAATGCTGAGCGAGGCCAGGGATTGACCGGTTTGATCATGCAGTTCACGGGCGATTCGTTTTCGTTCATTTTCCTGGCTGGTGATAATTTTCTGAAGAAAATTACGACTGATGGTTTCTTTCTCCCGGCGAGCTTCATTGGCTACCTGAAAGGCATTGCTCATATCATTAAAGGCCTGGGTGAGAGCGCCCACCTCATCCCTGGAAACAGGATCAAGAAGGGGATATTTACCGTGGCGGATTTCATTGGTGGCATGGAGCAGCGCCTTGACGGGGCGGGCGATCAGCCAGCTGAGAACTAGGGCAAAGAGTATGCCGGTAACACCGACTAAAAAGGTGGTCAACAGCAGGTCATGGATAAAGTTCCTGTTTTCCCTGCGGGCAAAGAGATCTGTAACCCCAACGGCAACACTACCCTGCCAGCCCTGGAGGACGGGAATGACCGTTTCCCATATCAAACCTTCGTTGGTCGAGAGAACTTGTACTTCATTTTGTTCGTGGGTGATGAGACGAAGGTGGTTCTGGAGTTCTATCGGAAATTTACTGCCGAATGTATGGGCCAGTATGTTGCCTTTAACATCAAAAACGACCATGTAGCGGACATCCCGACGGTTTTTTCTGGTACTGTTGAGGAAACGGGTTAATCCATAGAGATCATTGATGAGAATATAATCCGGGATTTTGTAGGCGAGCTCATTCGCCATGGATCTGCTTTCCTGTTCCATGAAGGCGATTGTATGGTCGTTCAGATAGCGGGACACCTGCAATGACAGTACAGTCCCCATAAATAGAGTCAGACCGATAACCATACCGATGATTTTTGACTGCAGAGAGATCGACAGCAGGTGGCGCTTTATTTTCCGGAGAAAAAGCATGATCTAGGCTATCTGGAACCTGTGGGGCAGATAACATTGTCGATATAGAGATTATTCTCGGGAAAGATGAATTTGTCTATCCCCAGTTGCCGCAGCACCCGGCCTCCCATGTTATTCTTGTCCATTGACAATAAGATTTGCCGGATAGTGTTGACTTCCACTGTATCCGCCCGTGCTGATGCAACTACCGGTGGCATGCCGAAATCCTTTGAACGGAGGATGACGCGTGTTTTTTTGCCAAGCGACGGGTCGCGTTTAACAGCATAGGCATAGACCAGGCTGTCTACCGACGCCCCGTCGGCAACATTTTCCGCGACTGCGGCAATGGAATGATCATGACTGTAGGTGAACATGGTTCGCTCGAAAAAGGTTTCCGGTTTCCAGCCATGCTCTGCTATAAGTGACACTGGGTAGAGATACCCGGTATTGGACAGGGGATCGGTGAAGGCAAAAACATGGCCCTGGAGATCGGCAAAAGTCTGGGTCGAGGCATGTGCCGGGACAATGATCAGACCATTATAGGTTAGTTTGTTGTCGATTTGCGGTACAGCCAGCAGCACCATCTGTTTTTTCGGCAAACTGTCCAAGTATGCACCTGTACAGATAAAGGCCATGTCCACGGCATTGCGTGCCACCAGGTCATTTATTTCACCATAGGTGCGGCGCTGGACCAGTTGCACCGGCCTGTCGAGGCGGTGTTCAAGGTATTTGAGCAAGGGCTGATAGGAATCAACAGTACCTCGGGGGGACAGGATGGCGGCAATGGCAACCTTGAATGTTTTTTTCTGATCATCCTTTGCGACCGTCTGCAGTGGAGCAAGACGGTCAAGGTGAATGATGGTATCTTCATGTTCGTTTATGGATACCTGGTTGTCCTGGCAACCGGCTAGAAAGATTCCGCCAAGCAGGAGAAAAATGATGGTTGCTATCAACAGGTACGGCTGTGCAGGTGATCGGCGCAATTGACTCATTTTCATTGCAGGATGTTTGTTGAGCATATTCTTGGATACGTTGGTCCTTTTTCCGGGCTGGTTTCGTTTCTCCAGTTTGTCTCATTCATAACCGATCTTCCTGCAGGTCGGTAGAAGAAAAACAACGGCAGTGTTTCAGGGGGCTGACTTCATCCGTGTCAAGACCACAAGAATTTAGACATCGGGGGTGAATGTATCAGCTGATTCGGCAGGAGAGGATTGAAATCAGCAGGGTATGTTCCCAAAAAATGCAGGTATAGGCCACCGGATTTGTTT
>CAZURY010000040.1:0-10427 GCA_964623145.1 uncultured Desulfobulbus sp.
CACTCATAACCCCTCATGGGGATTCGTAACCGAGATGCACGAGCACCAGGAACCCGGCTGGACTTGCTCATAACCCCTCATGGGGATTCGTAACAATCATCAAAGGCAATTGAGGCTGCCCGGATATCATCTCATAACCCCTCATGGGGATTCGTAACCCAGGTGCACCGGATAGTAAAGGCCATCCTCGTCCTCTCATAACCCCTCATGGGGATTCGTAACCATCAACAGCGGTAAATCCGGAAACCGAACCCAACACTCATAACCCCTCATGGGGATTCGTAACCGAGGAACGGCCGCAGAGCCATGACACCATCGGCATCTCATAACCCCTCATGGGGATTCGTAACATCGGTAAAATCGCGGGAAAGCGCCTCGTAGGACATCTCATAACCCCTCATGGGGATTCGTAACCCCCGCCATTGGCGGGTTTAGATGGCTTCTCCCAGAGCCGGTAATTGATAAAACGGCCTGTAAGCCAGTACGGCCAACGGCGCATCTTGATATTACAGCTTCTAACCGCATTGAAGTTTGCATTTAAAGTACTTTAAAATCATGTTTATGGTCTTTGCTGACAATCCTGGCAACCTCGCCCTTGCCGCTATCGGATTTTTCCAGATGGCAGACGTCAATATTTTGCCGATTGGCAGCAGTGATCTCGGTGACCCGGTCACCAGGTATCATCAGCTGACTCAGCTCCCGGCGAAGACGGATTGCCTGGGCCTCGGTTATGTCACCGCAGAAAACCGAATATTGTGTATGCATGAGATAACGTCGCAAAAGTTTTTTGAATTTTTCCGTACGCTTTGCCTTCACGTCGTACATGGCGACCATATACATTATGCCCTCCGTTGAAAGGGTTGATATCCCGCCGCCCCAAGCACGTGGCGTTCCAGGTTGACCGCTTCCCGGTATATCCATTCACGATAGGAGCGTCCGTGCCATTTTTTTTCAAGTCGGCGAATGAACTTCTCTGAGACATGCCGCCGGCCTGTTTCACTGAGCAGGCACACGCGATCATGTTGCCTGAACCAATTTTCCTTGATGGAACCTTTGCGGGCGAATCTGAAAATCAATCCATCGACCAATACCGGTTTAAACGGTTCCGCCAGATCAAGCGACAGCGATGCCCGGCTCGAGGACGGGGCATGAAGAAAGCTGAATGTTTGCTCCAGGTGGGTCTTGGCAATTTCATGCTTAACCACGGTATATGTCATTTGATTGAGAAAGGAGAGCAAACAGTTTACCGGGTTGTCCGGAGGCCGCCGCACTCGTTTGCCCAGGGTAAGCGCCGGATTGATATGACGCCAGGCTCCATAATAATACTGGTGCATATTCCCCTCCTTACCCATGAGAGAAGCGGTATCTACACAGGTATGGAGACTATTTTCGATCTTCCCGATTGCCTGGATGGCCTGATCAACCTGTGCAAGTCCCCGGTAACGATAGTACAATAGATTAGCTCGCATATTATGCCCGGCTCCATGGACAATTTGCCGGGCAACGGACATGCGGTCACCATCATTGAGCAGCAGTTTTGCCTGGGCCAGTTTGACCTTGCCGGATGGATTGCCGGCCAAGGGTTCAAAACAGCCCTTACAATAGCCGTAATAATCAAAAATCGAAACCCGCACCCCATATTTGCCGCAAAGGTTGAGTAATTTTGTGGTCAGCGTCCCCTCTGCAAGCAGGATAAGGTGCCTGATTTTTTCAATGGGGAAAATGGCGATTTTTCCGTCAATGCCGATGTGGAGGGTATTTTCCCTCTGTTTGAGGATGGCTTTTGCGGAGACAACAAGGGTTTCCATTTAATCAAATCCACAAAAGACGGCAAAGGAACAGGCACGGCAAAGTTTTTTGCGGTGCGCCGATGGCGGTACGGTATCGGCATGGGCAAGTTCTTCAAGTTTTTCGGAAGCAGACAAGAGCGAGGCTAACATGGCATCATCCAGTTCTATAATTCGTTGGTATCTGGTGGAAAGAATATGCACCATTGCTTGCCAGCTTTTACCCGTGGCGATGGAGAGCATGAGGGCATAAAAAGAGGATTGTAGATCAGCCGCCTCTACCGCCCCGCCGCTTCCTTTGTTTTCATGGACAATGTATTTCTCCCAGTCAATACGATCGGGGGCCAGCCCGAAAAGCCCGCTCACAGAGAGATCACGTTGGTAGCTGGTATTATGTCTGGCGGTACCAAGGGAAACACGGGAATACCATTGCGCGAAGTTGACTCCGTGCAGGTACATCCAGGCCCGCCGTCTGCACAGGACAATATGTGGAAAATGGAGTCCGTGCAAATTGAGCCGTTCTACCCGTTCAGAGAACAAGGCTGTTTGCATCCATCGGAAGTTCTTCTTCATCGGTAACCACTAATCCTGTGTACCTTACCAGTTTCTCCGCCGCTGCCATGGATTCCGGGAAATCCTCCCAGGCCTCGGCTGCCTCCCGGTGTCGGCGCAGTTGCCGCCGCCATTGATCGGCAAGGAAGCCGTTATCTTCGATTGTCTCGCAGATGTCGGTATGGGGAAAGCGAACCGTGCGCAGGCGCTGCGTATAGCGACTACACTCCATCAAACCATCGTCCAGTCGGCCTTCAATGTGTAACTCAACCTCACCGTTGCCGTCCAGAGTAAGCGGATTGCTCTCCAGTAAATCAGTTTGTTGCCGTAGCCAGTGCAGGTCCACGCTCATGGAGCGACCATTACCCTCAATGACCCGAATACGCCGGCCTATGTCACGGAGTAGTGAGGCCTGCGCCTCAAAGCCATCACACCAGAGGGTTGCAGATTCAGTGTAATAGGGATCGTCGGCCATTTGCCGAACCTTATACAGTAAAGCGGAAATGGTCTTTGCGGCCTGTGGTCGACAGTCGTTAAGGTGGCGACGGATCGGCCCCTGATTACTGAAGTGTTTTTTAACCGCATTCCAGTAAAGCCCGGTAGTATAGACCGCCCGCATGGAGAGCGAACCAAAGTTTTCATCATCCGCTTTCTCCTCAAATCGTCGGCGAGCCGATCGGGCCAGCAGAGAGGTCAGGTCATGGATATGCAGCCGTTTCCCGTCATTATCATTCAGCCATTGGATAACCTGTCGCAACCATGGACGCCGTTTACAATCAGCATCGTCCAGGCGGACAAAGACCTGGCCGGTGACATCGCCACGGGCGGCGCGGCCATAACGCTGGAGAAAGTTCATCGGCTCAAAGCCGGGTTCCATAAACAGCAGCCTGGTTTTGAAGGTAACTCCCATTTCAACGCTCGCCGTTGCCACAAGCACCTTGAAATTAAGAGGATTATATCTGCGTCCGCTTCGGAAAAATTCTGCTTGTTCTTCGCTTGCCGTTGGCTGAAAAACGCTGTCGTCAATGGAGTTGATGAGCAGGGTCTCGCCGGGGTGGACACCGGCTCGAATAAGTTGTGTTTCCAGCGCAGGCAGTTCCCGGCGCAGATCGGCAAGACTGTCATAGATAAGAACCGTCTGGCCCTGCTCGGCCAGTTCACGACGAACGGCATCAAGTCTGCCGGCCAGCATTTCCGTCATACTCGTTTCTTTACAGGGAGTAAGAAGAACATCGCCATGCACGGCCCGACCCTGGTCGCAGATTTTTTCACGCAGTTCAATAATAGACTCCGGGGTAAGTCCGCATCGTTCCAATACCGGGCGAATAGTCAAGGGCGTGGCCGACAGAAAGCTGACCCGGGCGCGGCCATAGCTGCGTCCTTCGTGTCCTGCCGCCAGTCGCGCGAAGAGTGCGGCAAGGCCGAATCCCCGCGCTGAAATGGTGTGAAATTCGTCAAAGACAATATGGTCAAACTGGTTGAGGAACGTAAGAATTCCATCGGATGCCTGACCGGCCTTCGGCCATCTACCGATGAGGAGATAGCTGAGGACTTCGGGAACCGCCACAATCATTTCACCGCCCGGCGCATCGTCGAGACGGTAGATTTGATTGATCCGGTGGGGGGTGATTTCCCGGCCACCGGCAGCGTAATAGTCCCTGGCGGCATCGCCTGTCCAAAGGGCGACTTTTCGCTTGGCGCGTTCGGATGACCAACCATGGTTTTCGAATAGGGAAGAGGTCAGGCCATGGGTGATATTTTGGGCAAGCCGTTTTGTGGGAACGACAAAGAGAACCCGAATTTCCTCATCTTGACCGGGATCACGGGCAACAGCCTGCTCAAAGGCATAGGTTTTACCTGCCCCGGTGGGGGCGCTGGCGATGCGCACCGGATGTTTGTCGTTGAGCAAAGCCTCTTGTAACGGGGAAAGATCGTTTTCCGGCAGGTTGTCAACACAGTGTCGGCAAATTGTTACTGCCATCGGCATACCTCATCAAGGGCATCGGCAAGGGAAAGCTCCGGTGTGAGCTGGAGATTATGAAGGCAATAGTGATTTACCGGAAGGTCACAGCCGAACAATCGCGCAGTGGCCGCATTCAGACGTACGTTGTTCAACGGTTTGGATGCAGGGCGCAGACGAACCATGCCGTTGCGATGGAGACCAATGCGGATAATTATTTCTTCCTCACCGGTGAGGGTAAAGGGATCAAGGCCGAAGACGGCGCCGGAGAAGCGTTGATAAGGCGGTACTTCCTGAATATGGAAATACGTTTTCATATTGCCTTTGCTGGTGGCATTGGAAAATCTTCTCTGCATTCCCGCCTCATCGTCAAGGTTCAGACGGCAAGCCAGCGGCGGTAGCAGGCCGGCCTTGTCCGTGGTAAAAACCGAGCTGCGAAATGGCATCGCTCCAAGGTGTCGGCGGTAATTCTTGGCAGGAAGGGCAGTCCTCGCCCATATCCAGCCCAGGGCTGCGGCAAGACCGAAAGATATGGCGCAGTCGCCGATCAGCTCGGGCAGTGTGGCGGTGCCTCCCTGCACCATGAGGCTGTGATAGGCAAAGGGCGTGAGCGTGGTGGCGGTTACGGGAGTTATGATGTTTTTCATGATTGCGGCCTTATTTGCCTTTTTTCTTGTTCTCGAACCAGGCGTCAAAGAGTTCGCCGACCTTTAGTGCTGTTTTTTGGTACTGCTGGTTGAGGGCGGTGTCCTCTTCTTCAAACCTTCGGACAAGATTTTCCAGCTCGGTGGAGATGGTTTTGCTGTCCAGCGAATCCGGGTGCAGCGGCTGAAGATGCGCGTGAACGGCTGCAATAACCTCTGCCGGATCGTTAAGTTTTTCCTGGTCGAGCGTGTTGCTCAACATGCGGGTGAGTTCATAGGGCGAGGTCTCTGCGCGTTCAAACGGCGCTCCATAGAGTCCGGCCAACCGGGTGCGGACATTGGTACCGGTTATCGAGGTCTGGCCTCCGTATGCTCCCGCCAGGCCGATGGAAAGCAGCAGGTGAGCAAATCCTTCAGGCGGCAGCAGGCGTCCCCGGCATGACAGTACCTGGACAAGGAGAACGCCCGGCTTGACAAAATGACGGGTAAACAGGTTGTCCGAGTTCTTTTTGTCAACAGGGTCAAACAAGGTTCCATCTTCCGCCGCCCGATTGTGAAAGCTCTCTTCAACACAGAGATGATAGGGCAGCAGGCCAAGGGCATCGGAATAGTTGACCGCCGCTTTGACCGGCAGCACTCGATTGTCCTGATTGGCTGAATCACCAAATATCAGGGTATTGAGATCAAAGACCTCGGAGGGATTTTGTTTGCTTTTCAGGGCAGTACGGTTTTGCGGCATGCGACCTCCCACGCCGTAGGCGCGGAGGATCTGCAAACCCCGACTGCGTTCCTGATATTTGAATTTATTGGCAACGGCGCGAACGTGGGACTGACCGTCGAATTCAATATCTGTTATTTCCTGTTCCGCATTGCGAAAGATTGCCGGGGCAATGATTTCACGGATAAGCACCAGGCTGACGCAGCCAGTGTTTTTGAGAGCTGGATGGACATAATTGCTTTTTTTCCCGTCGCTGGATTCATCGGTGAGGTGCTCAAGATCCCCAAGGTATTGATGCATTGTTTGCATGATCTACTCCTGTATGGTGTTTTTTTGATTTTTTTTTTAAATTATAATCTTGATGGTGCCCTAAACATTGTAATTCACTTGTTTCTCGGCATTTTCTCTTGAATAGAAGGCAATATTTTCAACAAGTTATAGTAATCAATAATCTCTGCAGGGATGACGAAATCAATGATTGTTACGCAAATCATGATTTTTTCTTTCCATCAGTCGGCGGTTTGTCGTCATATTTTGTCCGGGCAGCCGTCAGAAAGGCCATGCGGTAAATACTGCCCATGGCCCGGAGTCGTTGTCGGCTCGGTAGACGTTCTTGTAAGACCGGATGCCAGATCGCTTCGACAAAGTAAGCCGCAAAATCAAGACAGCGTTGCTGTCGGGTTGCTGCCTGGGTGAGGAAGGTTTTTCTTTTTCGTTCAAGATTCAGCTCCAGTTCACCGGCAATGCCGTTAACCAGGGAAAGGTCATCGGTCTGCCCTAAGGAAATGAGATCACGCAGGATGTCCATGGTCAGCTTAAAGGCCAACATCTCTTCGTTTGTCGAGGCGTTACGGCCTGGTGTTTTTTGAAAATCGGCGGCCTTTTCCCCCAGGGTAACCAGGGGCGCATCATTATGGGACATGGGTTCCTCCTTGAGTTGGTTGTATTCTTTTTGCAGGCGAGTGGCTAATGCATTGTGGTTCTTGTTGTCACCGGATGTTGTATGAAAACAACACCAGCATTGACAGACCGCTCCCAGGCGGGTGGCCGGATTCACATAGAGCTTGAGCAGCGGATGACCGAGGCTGTTTTCATTGAGAATAGCCTGTGCTGTTTCCAGTCGTTTGAGTGCGGCGTCGAATTGCTCCAGACGCAATTCCGTACCGCCAAGCAGGTTGTTGAGTGTCGGGGGCAAGGCATCACAAAAGAAAAATGCCTTTTGCGGAGTAGGCAGTCCCCGAAAGAGATGTATGGGGCGACCAGTACGCCGGCAGGTACGCAGCAGGAGATCTAATAACTGTATCTGCTCTTTTAGTTGTTCCGGCCAGCGTTCAAAGCGGGCTATCCTCTGGCGGCTGCTGAACAGGAGGTTGTGACGAAGAACACGGCCTTTCTTTTTTTCAAGACGGTTGACATCATAGACCGACAGGGTGACGAGATCACGATCATTACTCAGAGCCAGTCCTCCGAACAGGCCGCTGGTCGTGGGAGAGGAAATCAGGCTGGGCACACCTGATGGCTTACCTCCGGCTCGTTGATGGATTATGTGACGGAGGCGATATTCGGCAATGGAAACCGGAGAGACATGGGTAAACCCCTTAGCTGATATAGCCAGATTTTCCGGGCGGTTATCGCGTCCGGAAAAGGCGCTGATTTTGAGCTGGTAGAGTTGGTCGGAGCCACGAATAGTCTGCTGCCAGGCGACCGGTTCATTGGTGAAAATACAGTGCCCGGTTTGTTTTGCCCGGCTTTGTTTCGGGCCGGTTACAAAGCGGTTTGCCAGAATTTGTTGATACCGTTGCACGACCTGTTCATTGATAACAGCGCCTTCGGCGGCGATGCCCGCCTTAAATCCGGTTGTTGTTTCGTCTCCTTCCCACCAGCCGGCAAGCAGGCCGCCGTCTTTCCATATTGCTTCGTCAATATTCCGATTTTCTTCGGCCAGGGCCATGACCCAGAGGGCGGTTATGTTGCGTCTGGATTTATCGTCCTCAATGGCGGATAGCCAGAATGGCGGAGTTTGTTTGACAACTTCGAGAAGGCGCTGTTCACGTTCGTCGTAGCCGGGATAAGTATACTTTACAGTAGTTGGTAATTTGAGGCCAAGAAAGAGAGCGAGCTGGGCAGCTTTGCGCAGCTGTTTCATTGCTGAGGGAGTGATGGCCGTAAGACTGGCAAAAGGTGTGGTTAAGGCGCTTGTTGAAGTTTTTGGCCATTGAGGAGCCAGGCCGAGCGGGGCAAGAAGTTCATCAAGTGGATCACACAGGCCGGTGGCGAGTTCCTGTTTGATGAGAAATAGTCGTCCTAACTCACGTTCTTGAAGATCTTTATGAATAAATTGAGCCAGTACATCAAATTCGGGCCTGTCATTTTGGAGCTGCGGCACACCCCGGTTGGATATATTTAATTCCAATGTAAAGGGCAGCCTGTGTTTAAGCTGTTGCAGTCCGCGTTCAACAATAGCTTCATATTCCGCTTCGGGCAGAAGCATAAACAACGTGCCGTCAACATGATTTTCTATCAAGGGCAGGGTGCCGCTCACCCGAACGCAGGCCCTGGAAAGACACGCCTGTAACTCATCAAGAATAAAGGAGTGGTGTGGATCATAGATGCGAATTTCACGCCAGTCACGGTGTTCCATGCTACGGTCTTTTGCCAGCCGTTCCGTAACCCCTTCCAGACCATGGGCAAGCCATGCGCCATCAAGTTGATCAGCAAGCTTGACGTATCTTGCCATTCGCTCAAAAGCTCGAGGAGGCGGAGTTTGGGCAACAGTCCGTCGAGCCTGACTGTCTTCCACCAGTTCGATAAGGGCGAGTAATTGATCAGGAGTCAGGTCGAGTTTATAATGGGCAAGAAAGGGAACAATGCCGTAAAGCTTCATCCGTTCTTCCACCTTGTCGACAGCTATAACGCCATTTCGGGGAAGACCAAGATCCTTGTCAATATCGTGCATAAAGGCAATAGCAGCGGTGGCGGCAAGTTGCTGTTTAAGCGTGTTCGGATCAATTTCCGGTGCAGCGTCCATAACTCGCAGCAGCAAGGCGCCACGCAGCACCGAAAGCAGGTGGTCGAGCAGGGTAACGTTGCGGGACTTTCGATATTTATCCGCAAGCTTCTGGTCTGTACTCCAGCCGCCCTTGCCGCTGATGGTCATCAAGCGAACCGGACGGTGATCGACATGGGTCTGCTTGACGACCCGTTTCCGTGCCCTGTCCGAAAGCACGCCTGTGCGATCAGAGAAAACATGGTCTTCCAGCACCGTTGTAAGAAAAAAACGATACACATTAGTTGCCGCAACAAGACGGTCGTTCATCGTCCCACCCCCCCTGCCAGTAAACCGATGCAGCCGAATCCGTTACGTGTTTTCTCCCCGAGGCCGGCATACCAGGCAAGACGGAGGTCTTCGTCACTGCCGATAAGAGTTAGGGGAGCGCTCATGCCAAGAACAAAACTGGTTTTGCCATTAGCAAAACGTTTAAGATGGACAAGTACCGAATGTCTTGGATTGGCACGAAGATAGAGGTGGTCCGGCACTACTTCCAGATTAACCGACCGGCCCGTCAGGCGACTGAATCGGCTGTTGATTGCCGCAGTGAGAGGAGCGTCGGCCATATTTGTGTACCAGTGCCTTTTTCCGGTACGTTGTCGAATTGCCAGCGGTGAAAGTAAGAGGATTTCAAGACGGCTCTGGTTTTGGGCTATGGGATCAGGGTCAACCTGAATTGCTGCCTCGGTAAAGTTGATATACTCTTTGGTAATGGTACGGGATTTGTGTACCTCGCTCGGGTCCATGGCGGCAAGGTAACGAACAAGGTCCGGATGACCGGCGGAAACGACAAGAGTGTGAACCCGGTTGCCGGATTCGTGATGGTTGCCAAGCGGTGCAAAATTCCACGGCAGGGCCTGTTTACCAATAATCATTTTCGGGGTGGCGCCCGCGGCAATCCAACCATTAACCAGGGCATCATGCAGCAAATCAAGGTTTTGATAACCGCAGGACATCCCCTGTGGTAGTTGTAATCGAATACGGTACATAGTAGATTCCTCCTGTAATGTTCAGAGACTACGAGGTAAATCGGAAAATTGCAAGTCCATGTATGTCAAGTTTATTGACATGTTTGCATGCTCTATGGTAGCGATGAATTATTGTATCTGAAAAAACCATAATCAACCGACCAAATGTCCTGGTCTACACTTTGTCGTCGGTGAAATTTTATGAAGCCGCTATTATGGCGGCAATTGTATCATAATCCCAGGACCGGAATTTTTATGAAAAGTGATATTTATCGTCGTTTTGCCTTTATTGAAGCCAGGCTTCTTTACGGAGGCGGCATAACTGCTCGAGAATTCGGCGATATGTTCGGGCTTAGTCGTCAGGCCGCGCAGAATATAATTGCCCGCTATGCAGCGCATCATCCCGGAAATATGGTGCGGGATTTGTCTTTACGCCGGCAAGTTGCCGGCGAGGAATTTCATCCGGAATATATCCGAGCAAATGTGCAATATTTTCTTGATCATCTTCGTGGGCAGACATTGTCAGGATTTTTTTTTCAGGATGTGGAATGGAATGAAGAAATTGTTGTCGACGATGTTACTGCCGGGATTCGGCCAAAGATAAATATTGATGCCGCCCATAACCTTCTGCTCGGCCTGTTTAACAAATATCCTCTATATGCGGGCTACAGGTCAAAGAAGAGGTACAGTGAAAGGATCTTGTCACCGCATGCGATGATCTTTGCCCGAAACCGATATCTTGTTCGTTG
>CAZURY010000041.1:0-10328 GCA_964623145.1 uncultured Desulfobulbus sp.
TCTTTGAGCCGGACTGGGCCTGGGTCCTCTACCTGGACAAGGGAGCCTGCGGCGTGGGCCATAAACCCGGCAGAAGCTTCCACACCTGGCCGGTACGCGACACCTGACCTCGGACGGCGGGCCAAAATTGGTATGAGTGCCGCCGTTGTTTTGCAGGTGCCGGGCAGCGGATGGAATGTTCTTGCCAGACCGTCGCGCAAAAACCATTGGGCGGCAACGGCTTCGGAGCAACAACCAAAAGATACGCAAATACAAAATGTTATGCGTTGCCCGAAACCGCCCTGTCTGATACAATTCCGATGCATCCGACAAGTTTCTACCCGGACAGGCGAGAAGCCTCCTGTCTCCGTCGTGAGTCAGCGGATGAAACAGTTTCTTCTGGATGCGGACATTGTGTACCAAAATTTTGTCGGATGTCGGGATGATGGCACTGCGTGCGTGAAAACGGAAAATTCGTTTACAGAAAAGAGTTATGGCCTCCGGAAGATTAACCCGTCAGTATGACAAAATTATTGTTCAAGTGAATCGTTTTGTCGATCTGTTTCTTGTCACGGTAGCCTTTACGCTTGCCTGTATGAGTGAAAGATATTTCCATGTTGGCGATCCCCATAACCTGTGGATCGCTCAACAAAATTACCACCTGGTTTTGTTGATATTTCTAGTGTGTCACTATTTTTCATTTACTTTGTTTCATGTATATGGACCTAACGGGACATCTAAACACTATAGAATTCTATCAAATATAATAAAAGGAGTACTTACTGGATCAATCGCTGCAGTATTTTTTTTATATCTTATTGATGAAAATGGAGTTGTTAGCCGAGTCCTGATTTTATCATTTATTTTTTATACAATTGTCTTGCTAGCTATATTTAAATTTTTGCTTTCCCTAGTACTTCTCCGTTACAGAAGAAATGATTGTAATTATAAGATAGTATTGATCATTGGTACGCGCGAAAGGGCAAGAGAGATGGTTCGCGCCATCACCGATAATCCCGAATCAGGCTACAGAATTATCGGTTGCCTGGATCTTAAGGGGCATGAGGAGCGTATAGGTAAACAGATACATGGTAATGTGAAGGTCATTGGAACTATCGCGGATTTACGTGATATTTTGACTTCCCAGACGGTCGATGAAATCGTTTTTGCGGTGCCCTTGAAAATAATTGATTGCGTCACCAAGTATATCAGCATTGCGGAAAAGATGGGCATAAATATCAGAATAATGCCTGATTTCCAGATACATAAGATTATGTATCGTCCGGAATGCGCCAGCATTTTTCTGGAAAAATTTGTCGGCATGCCGACCCTTGCCTTGTCCTCTCTGCCGCCGGCCAACACGGGCCTTTATTGCAAGACAGCGATAGATTATGTTGGTGCCGTGGCTCTTCTTGTTGTTACCATGCCGCTGTTTATAATGATCGGACTGGCCGTTAAATTAACATCAAAAGGCCCCGTAATTTTCAAACAGACGCGATGTGGTTTGAATGGCAGAACATTTACCATGTATAAATTCCGCACCATGATTGAAGGGGCTGAATCGCTAAAGGATCATCTTGAGAATACCAATGAAATGGACGGCCCCGTTTTTAAGCTCAGAAAAGATCCTCGCGTTACCCCGGTGGGAAGGTTTTTGCGGAAAACCAGCCTGGATGAATTGCCGCAACTGGTTAATATCCTGAAGGGAGAGATGAGTTTTGTCGGGCCGCGGCCACCACTTCCCAGTGAAGTAAAAAAATATAAGCTCTGGCAGCGGAGGCGGTTATCCATGAAACCCGGCCTGACCTGCATTTGGCAGGTCAGCGGAAGGAACAACCTGGATTTTGAACAATGGATGAAGCTCGACCTTCAGTATATAGATAACTGGTCAATCTGGCTTGACTTGAAATTATTGGTATTGACCTTCAGGGAAGTTCTCGTGAGAAGTGGTTGTTAAGGCATTCATTAACAAATTTCTTTTTATCAGTATGTTTAAAATACGTTTCTTGCAACTATCGGTTTTATTGATCTCCATGCAGGTTTTTGTAATCGCTGTTCAGGCTGAACAGGAGGGTCGAAACGGCAGGATACACATCAGCCAATTGGCCGCTGATCCAGTTTATGCGGCGCTTGCGATGGAAAACCATTTATCTTTTGGGCAAGCGGAACGGGGTGAAAAAGACAATGACGCCCCGCCGGTACACGTCGATGAAGATACTTCCGCCATTGGAATACTCCACCCTTTTCTTCAGGTAGAGGGAAAATATGTGGACAACCTGTATCGCCTCAATGATGACTCTACTGATGATTTTATTATGACCTTGTCACCTGGTCTCTGGTTGGCGGCGCCACGATCACGAAAGCGCATTCTTGATATCAAAATCAGGAACGCCAGGCCCGGCGGATTAATGACCGACCTGGAAACGGGCAGGTCCTTTCAGAGGCTGCAGACCTACCTGTTGGTGACGACAGATGTTGTATCCTATGCCCGGAAAAGCCAGAATAATTTCGCCGGCTACACCGCGGAAGGATTTTTTCAGTATAACCTCCCGGTTGGCCTGAGAATAGAAGCAGCGGATCAATTCCATAGATCATTTGAGCCTTTTGGGGTGGATGGTTCCGGGCCAGGTCACTTATATAAATATAATGCCAATATTTTCCTGTTATCTTTTAAGTATAATCCTGGAGGACAGTTTAGACTGCAAGGGGATTATAGTAATTTTTTCCTTGACTATGATGATGAAATAAAAAATTTTAATAATAGAGTTGATAATGGAGTTAATTTTTATATTTGGCATGATTATTCACCCAAAACATCATTTTTTTTCAATGAGAAATATGTTCATCTTGACTTTGATACAGACCGATCGAAGAATTCTGACCAGTATGATACATCTATTGGTTTTCGCTGGCTGCCATCTGATAAAACGAGATTTCGGGTCAAGATGGGATATGTAAATAGAATTTATGATGACGACACCGTCCCATCGGCCAATGGTGCCCTTGTGGAGATGAACGCCTTTTATCGCTTTACCATCAAGACATCCCTACAGTTATCGGCGGCAAGCTTGTTAAATATTCCCAATGAATCTGTCTATAATTACCGTCGAGATAACCTGTTAAGATTAATGTACCTGCAGGAAATCACCGAAAAATTTATATTTGGTTTCTCCGGAAAAATGGGGCAGTTGACATACAAAGGCAACAGGATTGCCGAGCGAGAAGACAATATTTATACAATTGGTCCTTATATTCAGTATAAGATGAGAGACTGGCTTGGGGCTCGCATGGGCTACACATACGAAAAAAGAAGTTCGGACCTTGAGCGGTACGATTTTACAAACAACATGGTATCACTAAGGATTCAAGCGTCATTTTAACCGGTTTGTCGAGCGGCCGCCCCTTGTTGATTTACACGCTATTTGCCAGGATCCCACCTAAATTCGCTGAGATAAGGTTACACCATGAACAGATCAGTATACAGTGCTTGTTCTCTTTATCCTTCATCCGTTTTCATGGCTGGCATTGTCCTGCTCCTTGTTCTGAGTCTCTTTGCCGCCTCAAATTCCTGTCATGCCGGCGACTACAGGATTGGAGCCGGAGATGTCTTGCGGATTAAGGTATATGATAACCCGGATCTGGATACGGTTACCAGGGTCAGCGGTGACGGTAATATCCACTTGCCTCTTCTGGGTAATGTGAAATTACTTGATTTGACAGTTCTGGCAGCGACCAGGAAACTCGAGAAACTGCTGGCGGACGGGTATCTTGTTAATCCGCAGGTAAGCATTTACGTGGAGGAGTTCAAGAGCAAAAAGGCCATGGTCCTGGGCATGGTGAATCATCCCGGTCTTTATGAACTCAGCGGTCCGATCACTTTGCTTGAGTTGATATCCAAGGCGGGTGGACTTTCCAGGGACGCCGGAAAAATCGCAACCGTCAAAAGAAGCGGAACCGGAGACAAGGGCCAGGATGTTGTTGTCATCGATCTGTCGTCATTACTTGAGAAAGGAGACCTCTCCAGAAACATCCAGATCCGTGACAACGATACGGTAATCATTGCCAAGGCCGGGATGTGTTACGTTACCGGGGAGGTGAAAAGGCCCGACGCCTACAAGGTGGAGAATGGAGCAACTGTGCTTAAGATGATTACAATGGCCGGCGGGTTTACCGGTAAGGCAGCGGAAAACAGGGTCCAGCTTATTCGGGTGATCCAGGGACAAAAAAAAGAATACAACAAGGTTGATCTTGACACCAGGGTGCAGGCCGATGATGTTATCGTTGTGCCGGAAAGTTTTTTTTAAGCCGCAATTTTCCTGCCTGCTCCTGACTCCCTGTCCCCCGGGATGAACTTGAAAACCCCCATGTTGTCATTTCTGTGCCAACTGTGGCCCAGGCCATGATTATCCTGACAGTTCATCGATATCGGTAAACCATCCTCAAATTCCGATACTTTTTGCAAAGCTCAGCAGTGTATCAGCTGTGGATGATCGCGGCGGGCCCGCGGTAAGCGGGTGCAGCTAGACTCCGGTAGCCCCTACGCAGGGAGGCGAACGTGTGCAGATGGTGCGCTGCTGTTCTTTGCAATCGCTCACAGGAGCCGCACGGAGTCTTCGCTTACCTCTTTGCACGGTCCTGCCTGCCCGCACAGGTAGGCTATCGGAGTCTCCCTGCGGTCGCTTACCTGCGGTCAGGCACGCCTGCACAAATCTGCGGCCCCTGAGAGCGCTTACACCATTGTGGTCGGACAAACCGATGGTTGGCCATCCCGTGAGGGGTTACTGTTCTTTTACTGATTGTCATCGCATGCAGAGGCCCGGTCTTACCCAACTTATGTATATCCGGGGCAGATAATGAGAGATAACGAGAGAAGCAATATGCATCATACTGCATCAACAGCACCATCGAACACCGAACAGGAAATTCATTTACGTGATTATTTACGTGTCCTGAAAAAGCATCGTTTCATTATTGTCCTGTTTTTGTTGACCACGGTGGTTTCCGTAGGCATCGGCACCTGGGCAATGACCCCGATATACAAGTCGTCAATACAGGTTCTTATTGAGCGAGATAACGGTCCAGGTTTACTGGAGAAAGTTGGCCTTCGCTATGATCCTCAATTCCAGGAAACCCAGTACCAGATTATCAAGAGCCGTAATGTCATTGAACGGGTTGTCCGGCAGCTTCACCTTGACATACAGTATAAGGATGCCTTGAGCAAACACGGATGGTTTACATCAGTAAAAAACATGCTGGGTGACAAATCCCCCCAGGTCTCCCAACATGACCAACTCGTGCAAAAAATAGTTAGCCGTATAGTAAAAAACCTGGAGGTCGAGCCGGGGAAAAACTCTCATATTGCCAGCATTTCTTATTATGACCCGGACCCTGAAATGTCTCGCAGAATTGTTGAAGCGATCGCTCAGGCATACAAGGATGAATTGCTTGAGATGAAAATACAAAATGATAACTACTCCCTCGTCAAGCTGTCGCAAAAGGCAAATGAAGAAAAAAAGAAGCTGGAAAAGCTTGAACAGGCGTTACAACAGTTTGTTCGCGACAGTGATGTGATCACAGTGGAAAACAAGGTGGCAGTTATCCCGCAAAAATTGAATGACTTCGGCAAACAGCTTGCCGATGCCCAGGCTCGCCGCGCCGAGCTTGAAGAGCAATATCAACAGGTCATCAGCCGCAAGGGTGACGTTGCGGCCCTGGAGGCTCTTCCGCTGTTTGCGTCAAATCCGACGCTCCGGTTGCTGCAGAATAAACTTCTGGAGGTTGACAAGAAGCTGGCCGAGCTATCGAAAAAGTATGGCCCCAAACATCCGAAGATGATTAAGGCCATGCATGAGCGAAAGGTTCTTCTTGATGAAAAAAACAAGGAAATTAGAAAAATAATTGAGTTGGCCAAAAATAATCTTGCCCTGGCCCGCGCCAGTGAGGAGGGGATGAAGCGTGTGCTGCAGGCCGCCAAACAGGATACCCAGAAGCTTAATGAACAACTTGTACGGTACCATGCTCTTGAGAGAGAGGTGGAGACCAGTCGCGTGCTGTATGATGCACTGATCAAGACCATTAAAGAGCAGGGCGTCACCCAGGATTTACAGAAAGTGAAAGTGTGGGTGGTGGAAAAGGCGATTACTCCGGACAAACCGGCCAAACCCAAAAAAATACTCAATCTGCTGCTCGCTGTTATCCTTGGCAGCCTGGGAGGGATTGGCCTTGCCTTTCTTGTTGAGTATTTCGACAACACCATCGGTACCCCGGAAGAACTGGAGAGCAGGTTCCAGGTACCCGTCCTGGGAGTGATCGAAGATATCTCCCAGGCTGACAACAAGGAGGTGAAAAAATATCTGTACAAGCAACCGCATTCCTCCTTTTCAGAAAACTTGAAAATGATTCGATCGCTGGTTCTTCTGTCCGCTCCGGACCACCCACCAAAATCAATCTTGCTCACCAGTTCCATACCCTCTGAAGGAAAGACAACCATAACTGTCAATTTTGCAAAAACACTGGCCATGCAGGGCGGCAGAGTAGTGGTCCTGGATGGCGATTTACGCAATCCCAGCCTGCATGATGTTTTTGGTGTAGAGGATCATAAGGGATTGAGTTCCTACCTTGCAGGAACCGCCGAGCTGAAAACGGTACTTCAACCTTGCAGTCCATTAATTGATGTTATTCCCGCCGGACAGATTCCCCCAAACCCATCCGAGTTGCTGGGCAGCAAGAAGATGAAAGAGTTACTTGCGGCCATGGAAAAGGAGTATGATTTTGTTTTACTGGACTCCGCACCTCTTCTCAGTGTGACCGACAGCCTTACCCTGGCGGCCATGACGGACGGCACCATCCTCATAACGCAGGTCGGCCGTACGAGTAACGACATGCTTAAAAGCAGTCTTAAACGGTTACATTCCATTGATGCTTCAATATTAGGAATTATTATGAACCGGGCAAAAATTTCTCATTTTGATGAATATAATTACATGGGGTATTACGCTACTTCATATGGTGATTCAACAGTATGATCATCACCTGAGCTTGTCACAAAAAGTAGTGGAATACAATAGATATATTGTATCTAAAATCCATATGACAACATCAGTCTCCTTCTTGATACGTTCAGGAAAAGTGCACACTTTAAAAGGACAGTAAATGAACAGCAATTTTATTCAAAACAAACGAATACTGGTCACAGGGGCATGCGGCACAGTTGGTTCCGAACTGGTCCGGCAACTTCTTGAAGATGAATTTTCTCCTGCCGAAGTTGTTGCCATCGATAACAATGAAAGCGAGCTGTTTTTCCTTGAGCAGCGTTTTCTCAGGTTCGACCACGCCCGTTTTTTCCTCGCCGATATCAGGGACAGGGACAAATTATGCCGAAAAATGCAAAAAATCGACATAGTGTTTCATGCTGCTGCATACAAGCATGTTATCCTCTGTGAACGATCTCCTTTTGAGGCCGTGCAGACCAACATCAATGGTGTTCAGAATGTCATTTATGCCGCATGTGAAAACCGGGTTGAGAAAGTTATTTTTACCAGCACTGACAAGGCGGTCAATCCTACCAGCGTCATGGGTACTTCAAAGCTTATGGGTGAGCGGCTCATGACCGCCGCGAACAGCAATCTGCAGGGTGAAGGTCCTGTTTTTGCATCCACACGTTTCGGCAATGTCCTGGGATCCAGAGGGTCGGTTATCCCGATCTTCAGGGAGCAGATAAAAAAAGGCGGACCTGTAACCCTCACAGATCCCAGCATGACCAGATTTATCATGAGTATCAGGGAAGCTGTACGCCTGGTCATAGACTCGGCTGGGCTTGCCAGGGGAGGAGAGGTCTTCATAACCAAAATGCCTGTTATCAGGATAAAAGATCTGGCCGAAGTGATGATCAGACAACTTGCCCCGGCATATGGTCACGATCCGGCCGAGATCAAAATCAGGATAATCGGCAGTAAGCCAGGTGAAAAATTATACGAAGAACTCATGAGCCATGAAGAAACAAGGCGCGCCCTGGAATTGCCGAGATATTTTGCCGTTCTTCCGGCTTTCAGGGGTATTTACAGGAATATTGAATATTCTTACCCTGAAATAGTTTCTGATAATACGGACAACCCCTACATCTCCGAAAATGAAACTCCTTTATCACCGGGGCAGCTAAAGGCATTCCTTGTTGAAAATGAGCTGTTGAGAGCCTCCGATCATCTTGAAGGACATCCTGATGAACGGTACTGGCCCGGAGAAAAATGAAGATAAACGATAAACCTGACAGGAGACTAAAGCTATGAAAGCCCTGATCCTGGGCGGTGACGGGTATCTCGGCTGGCCCACTGCCATGAATTTTTCAGCAAAAGGCCATGATGTGATGGTGGTGGATAACTACCTGCGCCGGGACCTCTGCCGGAAACACGACGTGGAATCTTTATATTCCCCGCCTAATCTCCATGAAAGAAGCCGAATATGGCAGAAAATTACCGGCAGGAAGATTGCGGTTCGTATCGGGAACTGTTGTGACTATGCCTTTCTCTCCTCTATTTTCGGGGAATTCGCGCCGGAGGCGGTCATCCACTATGCCGAACAGCCTTCTGCCCCCTATTCCATGCTGAACCATGAGGCTGCAAGTCTAACGCTCCGCAACAACCTGCAGTCCACCCAGAACATAGCCTGGGCGATACATGAAAACTGCCCTGATTGCCATATTATAAAATTGGGTACCATGGGGGTGTACGGCACACCCAACATCGATATTGAAGAGGGATGGATAGAGATAGAGCACAAGGGCCGCAAGGACCGCTTTCTTTTTCCACGCCAGGCAAGTTCTTTTTATCACACGACAAAAATACAGGATACGGACATGCTCTGGTTTTACGTCCGCACCTGGGGCCTTCGGACCACTGACCTGCAGCAGGGGCCAGTCTATGGTATTGAGACCGACGAAACCGTGCTTGACAAGAGGCTTGGCACCATTTTCAACTATGATGAGATGTTTGGTACGGTGCTCAACCGTTTTGTTGTCCAGGCCGTTGCTGGTTATCCGCTCACCGTTTATGGCAAAGGTGGCCAGACCCGTGGATATATTAACATCAGAGACACCATACGCTGTGTCGAGCTTGCCATGCTCAATCCGGCAGACAGGGGACAGCTTAATATTTTCAACCAGGTAACTGAAACCTTTAGCGTCAATGAACTTGCCGACAAGGTACAACGAGTGGGCCGGGCCAGGGGTCATGATGTCGCAATCAGAAAGATTGAAAACCCAAGAGTGGAAAAGGAAGAGCACTATTATAATCCCACCTATTCCGGTTTAAAGGAACTTGGACTGGAGCCTCACCCGCTGAGCGATGATGTCCTTCATTCCATGTTTGCGGTGGTGGAAAACTATAAGGAGGCCATTGAGGAACATAAAATTTTCAGAGGAGTAAAATGGTAGATAACTGGCTTGTTACAGGAGGTTGCGGATTCATCGGTACCGCCCTGATCCGATATCTCATAGATAACCATCTTGCAAGACATATACGGATTCTGGACAACCTCAGCGTTGGTACCAGAGAAGATTTAGCCACATCCTGTGAATTCACAGAGTCATCACCTTCCTCCCTGGTAACTCCTCTTTCCTTATTACAGGTTGAGCTGGTCAACGGGGACATCAGGGATCCGGAAATCTGCGAGAAATGCTGCAAAAACATGGATATCATCGTTCATCTGGCGGCCAATACCGGTGTGCCCAAATCGGTTGAAAATCCCCGCCTTGACATGGAATGTAATGTGATCGGCACATTCAACATGCTCGAGGCGGCAAGAGTACATCAGGTAAAAAGATTCGTGTTTGCATCGTCGGGGGCCCCGGCAGGAGAAGTGGCCCCTCCCATTCATGAAGAGTTGCCCCCTCATCCGGTGTCACCCTATGGCGCCAGCAAACTGGCAGGTGAGGGATACTGTTCGGCCTATTTCAGGACTTTTGGCATTGAAACTGTTGCCCTGAGGTTCAGTAATGTTTATGGACCGGGGTCTTCTCACAAGTCAAGCGTCGTTGCCAAGTTCATCAAGCAGGCACTAGCCGGCGAAACTCTTGAGATTTATGGAGACGGTACCCAGACCAGGGATTTCATATACATTGACGATCTTGTCAACGCCCTTGTGCTGGCAGCCACAAAAGAGGGAATTGGAGGCGAAACTTTCCAGATTGCCACCAGCAGGGAGACAACGCTTGACGAGATAACAGAGCTGCTGCTCAAAGTACTCGAAGAAAACGGCATTGAACGGCCAAAGGTGAAAAAGACCACCCCTCGCCAGGGAGACGTGAAACGCAACTTTTCGGACACAACAAAAGCAAGGGAAATATTGGGATGGGA